>JBEKAU010000234.1:0-8741 GCA_050015755.1 Vulcanimicrobiaceae bacterium
GTACTGGCGATCGTCATGGGCTGGCCATACGCCACGGGTCGGTGGATTGCTGCTTCTCTCTCAGTAACGGAAATACCGATTATCGTCACTACGGACAGCCCTGAAGAAGCTCCGCGCGTCCCAGTAACGGAAACCGAAATTATTCGTCGAACCAGCACCAGCAATGGCCAGCAAGCGCGCCGCGGTCTATGAAGCCCCGGAGTACGTCTCGGGCGATCCGGACGTCGCGCGTTTCGCCGAGCAATACTTGCTCGTGCGCGGCACGACGCCGCGGACCCGCGAAGCGTACCAACGCGACCTCGAGCACTTCGGGGGGTTTCTCAAGGCGCGCGCACTCGACGCGAAGCTCGACGACAAGCAGCCGCCGCCGTACGAGCAGCTCGCCGGCGCGGCCTACGCCGACGTGCTCGCCTATCAGACGCATTTGGCGCGCTCGCGCCGCTATGCGCCGCGTTCGGTCCGCCGCAAGATCGCCTCGATCCGGACGTTCTACAAATCGCTGCGGATGGCGGGACGCCGCGATGACAACCCGGCCGCCGACGCGATCCTGCCCAAGATCGGCAAACCCCTCCCCAAGGCGCTGCGCCGCGAGGACGTCGAGAAGGTCCTGACCCTGGTGGCGCGCGGCCTGGCCGGCGAGAGCGAGCTGCAACGGCGCCGGGACCGGGCGCTCTTCGCGTGCCTGTGGTCGTGCGGGATGCGGCGCGCCGAGCTGATCGGCCTGGACCTCACCGACTTGGATCTCGAGAACCGGCTGCTGCGCGTCGTCAAGGGGAAAGGCAACAAGGACCGGCTGATCCCGCTGACCGCACCCGCCGTTGCGGCGCTGCGCGCGTACCTGGAGGTGCGACCCGGCGCGAGCGTCTCGGCGGTGTTCCTGGGCCGCGGCGATCGGCGGCTGAGCGCATCGGGCGTCTACAAGATCGTGCGCACCTACATGGAGCTGGCCGGGATCGCCGACCACGCCTCGCCGCACACCTGGCGCCACACGATCGCCACGATCATGCGCGAACAAGGCGCGGACCTTCTGTTCCTCAAGGAATTCCTCGGCCACGAATCGACCGCGACGACCGAGATCTACACCAAGCTCGCGCACAACCGGCTGCGTGCCGAGTTCGATCAGTTTCACCCCGACGGTCCCGACGCCGCGGACTCCTGAGGACTGCGGCGCTACGGCCCGATCAGCACGACGGCGCTCGGGTCGGACATGCCGCTGGTGATCGTGCGGGCGGGTGTCGTCGCACTGGACGGGTACGCCGTCACGCTGTTTGCCGCCGTTCGTCCGGCCATCGCGACGGAGGGTGCCTTAACGGTCCTGTGACGCAGGCCCCTTCTTCTGCTCGTTGTGACGCCGGTTACGTGGGAATCCGGGCGAGCGAACGTACGATGCCGGCATGACTTCCGGCATGGTCGGCATTACTGACGCCCTGGGCGTTCGCGTCTCCCGCGAGGTCAGCGACGATCTCTGGCGCTTGGCGTACATGCGCGGGCACATCGACATCGACCATGCCCGCCCGTTCGTCGACCGGCTGCACGTCGGCACGCTGGTCTACGCCCACGCCATCGCCGCCGAACAGACCCTGGTCGTGATCGACAGCGGGGACCGACTGGTGGCCACGGTCGGGCGCTTTGCACAGGTGCCTCGGGTCGCGAGTGCGGTTCGGCTGGTCGGCGCCTACGACGGCGAGGCCACCTGGAAGCTGCTCGTCGACGAGCCCTTCCGGCTCGCTGCCGACGTCCATTTCGAGCGCCAGCCGGTGGCGCTGGGCGATCGTCGCTGGGTGGAGGCCCTCCGCGGTGCGGTGGCCCTGATCCGCACCGCGGAGGTCGGTCGCCGTGACCGGCTCGCCGTCGAGCGCCGGGCGCAGCCCACCCTCTCGGCCGACACCGCACTCGACGTCATGCTGCGCGAGCGGACCGAGGCGATTCGCCGCGACGCCGAGCGTCAGAGCGACTACACCGCGCTCGAACGCCTACAGCTCGCCGAAGCGCGCGCCAGCCGCAGCGCGTCGAACAGCACCGAGCGCAACCGCGGTATCGCCCGCGAGGCCGAGTTGGTGCGCGCGCGTCAAGCCCGCTTCGACGCCGCGGTCGCCGAGCGCATGCAGCTGCTGCGCGAGACCACCTCATCGCTGCGCGATCAAGCGCACAAGATCGCCGCGCACAACCGCAGCACGCGCGATGCCCTGGCACGCATCGAGAGCGCCTACGCCGACAGCCTGGCGCGCAGCGCGGCGGCCTTCGCCGCGATCGCGCAGCTCGACGCGCTGGAGCGCGCGCCGTTCGTCGTCGACGGCCTGGAGACGCCGCCGCACGGGCTCGAGGACGCGACCCGTGCGCACGAACTGCTGCGCGCGATCGCGCTGCTCGTGCGCGCGCTGCCGCGCACGCGCACGCTCATCGCGGTCTAGGTACTCGGTGCGGGCGTCGCCTTCGGAACGTCGCCCGCGAACTTGGTCGGTTCGCGCAGCTTCTCCGGGGCGAGCCAGTTGTACATGATCGGGACGATGAAGAGCGTGAGCACGAGCGAGCTGAGCAGACCGCCGATCACGACGATCGCCAGCGACGCCCGCTGCTGACCACCGGGCTCCAAACCGAGCGCGAGCGGCAGCATCCCGGCGATCATCGCGACCGTCGTCATGATGATCGGCCGGAACCGCGTTTGTGCCGCTTCCGCGATGCCTTCTTGACGAGAGCGCCCTTCGCGCTCGCGCACCGTGTCGGCGTAGTCGACGAGCAGGATACCGTTCTTCGTGACCAGCCCGACGAGCAGCACCGTGCCGATCAGCGAGTAGAGATTCAGCGTCTGGTGCGTGAGCCACAGCGCACCCAGGCCGCCGATCGCCGCCACCGGGATGGCGAATAGCGTGACGAAGGGCGTCCGATAGCTGTTGTAGAGCGCCACGATCACCAGGAACACGAGCACGATTGAGACGGCCAGGCTCGCGCCGAGCGTCTGCAGCGCTTGACCCATCAGATCTTGCTGACCTTGCGCGGCCGGCCTCATACGGACGCTCTTGGGCAAATGCATCGCCCGCACACGCTGTTGGAACTCGTTGGTGACATCGGACAGGTTCGCGCTCGGCGAAAGGTTGGCCGAAACATGGACGATCGTGGCGCGGTTTTCACGCGTGATCAGCAGCGGCGCGGGCGCCCACTTGAGATATGCCACGTCGCCCAGCCGAATGATGCCGCCGGCCTGGGTACGAATCGGGATCGCGAGCACCTGCGCGAGCGAGGTTTGCGCGGCGGTCGGGTAGATGACCTCGATGTCGGTGAGACCGCGGTCGGGCGTCTCGATCTGGGAGGCGACGTCGCCACCAAATCCCGCCTCCACGGCCGCCGCCGCAGTGCCGTCGCTCACGTCGAGCGCCTGCAATCGCGGACGATCGAAGTCGACCTCCATCTGCGGTGCCGCGTTGCTGGCGCTGTCCTGCGCGCCGATCGCGCCCGGCGTTCCCTTGAGCACCGCGAAGATCTTCGCCGCATCGGCGGTCGGGTCGGAACCGTCGGTCGTCGAGACTTCCTCGTCGATCGGCTGTTGCGCGCTGCCGCCTTGGCCGGTCGCCGCGGTAACGGCGACCTGTCCGCCCTGCACCATCCCGGTGAGGTGCTTGGTCAAGACGTCGACGACGTTCTCGGTGTCGTTCGCGTCGTAGAGATAGACGGAGATCTGGCCGACGTTGCCTTCTTGGACGAAGCCGCCGAACGCAGCGCTGTATGCGCCCGCGACGGTGGTCTCGTACTGCAAGCTCTTGGCGGGGATCAGTTGGCGCACCGCGGCTTCGAGCCGGTTCATCGTCGCGTGCGTCTGCGTGAGGGGATAGAACGCGACCACGCACGAGACGACGGCGACGATCACGAACGGCCACGGGTGGCGGAACGCGACCGGCAACCAGCGCTCGGAATAGCGCGTGCGTAGCCCGCTGAAGCGCGCGTCGAACCACAGGATGGCCGGCCAAGGTTTCCACGTCGAGCGCATCGACCACAGGCCCGCGAGCGTCGGGGTGATGGTGAACGAGACGAACAAGGAGGTCAGCGTCGCGACCGTGACCACGATCGCGAACTCGGTCAGGAGTTGTGCGACCTGACCGCCGACGAACACGATCGGCAGGAATACGATCACGTCGACGGTCGTCAACACGAGGGCCGCCAAGCCGATCTCGGTACGGCCGTTGAGCGCCGCGTCGGCCGGGGCCTCACCGAGCGAATGGTGCCGCTCGATGTTCTCCAGGACCACGGTCGAGTCGTCGATCAGAATGCCGATGACGAGCGTCATCGCCATGAGCGAGATCGTGTCGAGGGTCAGCCCCATGCACATCATGACGAACAACGTCACGCCCAGCGACGTCGGAATCGCGATCATGACGACCACGGCGTTACGCCACGAGCCCAGGAAGAACAGCATCACGACCGCGGTGAGGATGATCCCCTCGACGAGCGTGTGTTCGACGCCGGTGACCTGCTGCTCGGTGTAGGTCGCCTGCACGTGGGCGAGTTGGAAGTCGACGCCGGGGAACTGCGCGCGCAGTCCGGGCAGAGCGGCGATCACCTCGTTCGCGACCGTGACTTCGCTGGCTTGTGTCGCCTTCTGCACCAGCAGCGTGACGCCGGGGCGGCCGTTCTGCGAGGACCACACGCGCTGGATGACGCTGCCGTCGATGACGGTCGCGACGTCGGAGATCCGCTTGTCGGCGCTCGGCACGGCCCACGGATCCAGCGCACCGACGAGCGGCGAGGTGGTCACGCCGGCGCCGCTGCCGTACGAGCTCGAGCTGGTCGACGGCAACGCCGCGCCGCTGCTCGACGCCGTGACCGCGGCGCTGTTCGAGTTGACGGTCCCCGGCGTCACCGCGCTGTCGACGCCCGGGGTCGCCGCCGCGCTCTCCGAGTTGACGATGCTCCCGGTGCTCCCGCCGCTGCTCGCGCTCGAGCCGCCGCCGCCGCTCGTCGTCGTCCCGGAGGCAAAGGCGCCGCCCGTCCCGCCGCCCGTCGCTCCGCTCGCGGTGCCGCCGGTCGCGCCACTCGTGCCGCCGGTCGAACTCCCGGTGCTGCCGGTCGTGCTACGGGCCGCGGTACTGTTGCTGCCGGTGCTCGTTCCGCTCGTTCCGCTCGTTCCACTCGCAGTGCTGGTGCTGGCGCCGCTCGAGCCCGACGCGGTGCCCACCGAGCCACTCGGATTCGAGGGCGCGGGCGGCATCGTCGCGCTGGCAACGCTCGTCGCACCGGCGCCGGTCGGGGTGACGAACTGCGCCGGCGCGACGGTGACGTTGGGCGCGGGGGCCGTATTGCTCGTCGTTCCGCCGCCCGCCGCGCCGGTTGCGCCCGAGGTCGCGCTCGTTCCGCTGCTCGCGCCGGACGCCCCGCCGCCGCCGGACGAGGCGCCGGCGGCACCGGTTGCGCCGCTCGTACTCGTGCTCGTACCCGCCGTATAGGTCACGTGGATCGGCAGGTTCGCGACCGACTGCGCGGTCGGCAGATCGCCGCGCACGTCGAGCTGCGTCTCGTGGCTGGCCCCGTAGACGTACCCGCCCGGCGCGCGGATGTTGTTCGGCGTGATCGCGTTGACGACGTCGGTCAGGGTGAGGTTGTCGGCCGCGAGCAGCGCGGGATTGACGGTCACCATGAACGCAGGTTGCGTGGTGCCGGTCACGTTGACGTTCGAGATCCCGGGCAGTTGCTCGATCGTGGGGACGATCGTGTTGTTGGCGATGGACGCCAGGACC
Organism: Vulcanimicrobiaceae bacterium; assembly: GCA_050015755.1. GTDB lineage: Bacteria > Vulcanimicrobiota > Vulcanimicrobiia > Vulcanimicrobiales > Vulcanimicrobiaceae > Vulcanimicrobium. The sequence goes on from JBEKAU010000234.1 coordinate 5,727, forward strand.
GCTTGCGGATACTTCGCCGAGACGAGCGCCAGCGAGACGACGGTCGGCTCGCTCGGATCGGAGACGCGGATCGTCGGCGAGGTGATCGTCGAGGGCAAGCTGCGCGAAGCGGCCTGCACGGCTTTCTCGACGTTGGCGATGTTCTCGGTGTCGGTCGACTGCACGGTGAACGAGGCGGTGATGCTGACCGAGCCGGTTTGGATCGTCGTGTTGATGTGGTCCAGGTACGGCGTGCCGGCCAGCTGATCTTCGATCGGTTGGGCGATCTCGGTGACCAGCTCGGTGGTCGACGCGCCCGAGTACCCGGCATTCACGGAGACCGCCGGTAACCCGTTGTTGGGCTGCTGCTGAACGACCAGGTTGCGCAGCGCGAGGATACCGCCGAGCAACGTCAAGGTCACCAGGACGAAGACCAGCGTCGGCCGCATCAGGAAGAGCCGCGTGAGCTGCATTTACGGGCTCGCGGACGGCCGCGGGGCTGGCGACTCCAACGTTACTTTGTCGCCGTTGCCGACGGTCGCGGTTTCGACGTTTTCGACGACCCGCGCGCCGGCCGGTAAACCCGTGACGACCGCGTTCGTGCCGTCGTCGTTCACGTAGGTGACGCTCTGGGTGCGCACGACGTCGTTGCTCACGACGTAGACGCTGGTACGCGTATCGTCGAGGAACGCCGCCAGCGGTACCAAGACGCCGCTGAGCGCGGGCTCGTCGACGATCCCGTCGACCGACATGCCGGCGCGCAAGTGACCGTCGGGGTTGTTCAGCAGGACCTTGACGGTGAAATTGGTCGTTCCGGGCTGCACCTGGTCGAGCACCGCTGCGACCGGGCCGCGGTCGTGCCGCGTGCTGCCGGCCGGCGTGATCGTGGCGCCGGCACCGGTGCGGATCTGCACCGCCTGCGCGGTCGACGAAGGCAGGATCGCGTACACCTGCGCGATCTCTTCTTCGGTGAACAGTTGGCGTCCCGAGGGGTATTCGCCCGGGTTCGCGTTGACGGCGTCGATGACACCGTCGACCGGTGCGACGATGGTCGCGCGCGCGATCTCGCGGCGCAGCTGTTCGGCGCTGGCCTCGGCGGCGTTCGCCGCCTCGCGCGCGGCTGCGAGTTCCTGTTGCTGTTCGCCCGCGTTGATACCGCTGCCGTTGGCGCTCGCGTTCGCGATCGCCTGATTGAGGGCGGCGCGCGCCGAGTAGACCGCGGCTTCGTCGCTGGCGACGGACGTGCGCTGCTGGTCGACGGTCTGGTTGGCGATGTAGCCCTGGCGCTGCAGCTGCAGGTAGCGGTTGAGATCCGTGCGTGCGCCCTGGAGGTTGACCCGCGCCTGGTGCAGCGTCGCTTCCGCAGAACGGATCGCGGCGGCGTCTTGCGCGTTGACGGCGCTGGTCTGATACGAGGTCTGGCTGAAGTGCGCGACGTCTTCCGCCACGACACGTTCGGCCGAGGAGAGCGATGCCTCCAGATCATCGGTCAGGAGCCGCGCGAGGACCTGACCCGCGTGCACGCGATCACCCTCCTGCACGTCGACTTCGGTGATCGGCTCGGCGAGGTTCGCCGCGATCCCGACTTGGCGGTAGGGCGCGATGACCCCGGCGATCTCGAGCTTCGGGTATATCGTCCCTTGGCGCGCGAGGGTCGTCGCAACGTACGGCGCCGGTGTGGGCTTCGCCTTGGCATGGCCGCCGCCGCACCCGCTCGCCAACGCGAGGAGCAACGAGAGAGAGAGCGTGCGAAAGAGCGTGCAGCGTTCCACAGTGATTGAAAGAACTTCTCCCCCGGGGCCGCCAGCTTAAACGCTTTCCGAGCGTCCCCCCAGAATGGGCCGGGTCGCCTCGCGGGCGCGCACCAGGTCGGCCAAGGTCTCGTTGTAGGGCGTCGGGACGCCGGCGCGCCGGCCGGCCGCGACCACCGCGCCGTTGATGAAGTCGACCTCCGTCGGCACGCCGGAGCGCAGATCGTAGAGCATCGAGTTGTCAAGTTCGGCCGTGTGTTCGACGATCCCGCGGACGTACGTCCACGGGTCCGTGAACGGGAGCGGGATGCGCATGGCGTTCGCGACGGTTGCCGCTTCTTGCGCCAGCGAACGCGATACCTCACCCGCGTGCGCGTCGGCCAGGACCACGCCGTTGGGCCGGTCGAGCAGCGCCGCGACCGGGTTGATCGCCGCGTTCGCGATCAGCTTGCCCCACAAGTGTGGGCGGATGTCGTAGGCTGCGCTGGTGCGCAGCCCGGCCTCGCCGACGAGTCGCACGATGCGGTTGACGACGTCGGCCGACGCGCCGGCCGTGCCGAGCACCGTCGCGCCCTCGCCGATGCGCCGCACCTCGCCGGGCCCGACCGTCAGCGCCGACTCCGTCGTCGCCCCGATCACCAGCGGGATCGAGCCGCCCAAGCACGTCTTGATCGCCTCCTCGTTGCCCAGGCCGTTCTGCAGCGAGACGATCGCGGTCGTCGGGCTCAGCTCGCCGGCAAACGGCCGCAGCGCGCGCAGCGTGTCGGTCGCGCGCACGAAGACGAACAAGACCTGCACCCCGAACAGGCTGCGCGGCTCGCTCGCGATCTGCGCCGCACGCGTCTCGCCGTCGACCCGCAGCCCGTCCGCACGCACGGCGGCGACGATGTCCGGCCGGCGCTCGAGCAGCACGACCTCGTTCGCGGCCGCCAGCCGATGGCCGAACAGCGTGCCGAGCGCGCCCGCGCCGACGATGCCGACGCGCATCAGCGCCACGCTCCCACGGTCCGTTTGGCAAAGATTCCGATCAACAGCACGCCGGCGCAAAACCCTCCGATGTGAGCGAAATACGCGATCCCGCCGCTCGACTCCGCCGCCCGGGCGGTGATGGCGCCGTACCCGGCGAGAAACTGTACCAGCGCCCACACCCCGATCACCAGCAGGGCCGGCAGCCGCAGGAAGAGCGGGAAACAGCCGATCGGCGTCACCGTCGAGATCCGGGCGAACGGATCGGTCACCAGGAAGCCGCCCAGGACCCCGGCGATCGCACCCGACGCCCCGATCT
>JBEKAU010000235.1:0-5014 GCA_050015755.1 Vulcanimicrobiaceae bacterium
GCGTAGCGCGGCGGCGGCCCCTCGATGAACTTCGCGTCCTCGACCTCGACGACGGGGGCGCGTGGCGGCGGCTGCGGCGGCGGAGAGACCGCGTGCATGGCCATGGTTGGGTCATCGGGCGGCGGCGGAGCGCCAGGCGGGGGTGGCTGCATCGGCTGCATGTACCGTCCCCGCACGGCCCGGGTGTCAGTCGCCCGGCTCGACCAGGAGAGCCACACAGCCGAGCGAAGTGGCTTGGCGTGGGGCGCCTTGCCCCACCTGCCGCACTCTACCGGGGGGAGTCGCTATGCACGTGAACCATCGTTTCGGGGCCGCCGCAGGCGCCGCGCTCGTCCTGCTGTCCGCCGTCGCCGCGACGGCACAACCGATCGGCGTCGGCCGCACCACCGCCGCGCGCTTCCTGATCGCGACCCACGTACCGCCCGTCCTGCGCGGCAAGCTCTTGAGCCCGGACACGTGCCATCGCGTCCGGTTCGTGCAATCGCCCGCGACGATCTTTCCGCCGATCTACATCGCGCAGACGTATCGTTTTCGGCCCGGTCCGTGCGGCATGGTCGTGAGCTGGCAAGACGCCAGTATCCCCATTCCGCCACGCGCGCGGTACGTCACCGTCAACGCGACGAACGGCTCGCGTCGCGTGCCGGTGCGCTGACAGGAACGTCGCGGCGGGCGGCTAGACGAAGCCGCTCGCCGCGGTCGCGCCCTTCTTCTGCAGTTCCGCTTGGCGCAGCTCGACGCGGCGGATTTTCCCGGAGCGCGTCTTGGGCAGCTCGGCGAGGAACTCGATCGCGCGCGGATACTTGTACGGCGCGGTCACCCGTTTGCAGTGCTCCTGCAGTTCCTTCACCAGTTCCGGTGAGGGTTCGTTGCCGGGACGCAACACGATGAACGCCTTGACGATGTTGCCGCGGTCGGCATCGGGCGAACCGACGACGGCCGATTCGAGCACCGCCGGATGCTCGAGCAGCGCGCTCTCGACTTCGAACGGACCGATGCGATACGCGCCCGAGGAGATGACGTCGTCGGCGCGACCGACGAACCAGAAGTAACCGTCGTCGTCGACTTGCGCGCGGTCGCCGGTGAGATACCACTCGCCGCGGCGCGATGCGCGCGTCTCCTCATCGTTCTTGTAGTAGCCGATGAAGAGCGAGGGCGGATCGCCGCGCAGCGCGATGTCGCCGACGTCGCCCGGCACACACACGTTGCCTTGCTCGTCGACGACCGCAACGTCATGACCGGGCATCGGTTTGCCCATCGAGCCCAGCCGCACCGGCACCCCCGGCACGTTGGCAACCAGCAGCGTGTTCTCGGTCTGACCGTAGCCGTCGAGGATCGTGAGCCCGAACGCGTCGCGCCAACGCTCGATCACCTCCGGATTCAACGGCTCGCCGGCCGAGACGCAATGACGCAGTTTCGGCAGCTTCCACTCGGCGAGGTTCGGCAGCTTCGCCTCGAGACGATATTCGGTGGGCGCCTGACAGAGCACGTTCACGCCGAGATCGCGGATGAGATCCATCCGCTCGGTCGGGACGAAGGCACCTTCGTGCAGCACGATCGCCGAGCCGCACGACCACGGCCCGAGCAGCACGTTCCACAGCGACTTCGCCCAGCCGGTGCCGGACGTGCACCACACCAGATCGGTCGCCTTGCAGTCGAGCCACGCCGCTGCTTGCAGCCGTTTCGCCCAGGTGTACGCGACGCGGTGGACGACGCCTTTCGGATCCTTCGTTGTCCCGCTGGTGTAGACGATGTACGCCAAATCGTCGGCCTGCGTGGGAACGCCGACGAACGGCTGCGCTGCGCGCACGAGCGGGTCGGCGGCCGTCCAGCCGTCGCGCGTTCCCCCGACGAGCAGCCAGATGCGCAGATCCGGTGCGTCGGCCGCGATGGCGTCGATCTCGCCGGCGTTGCTGTCGTGGCCGATGACCGCGACCGCTCCGCTGTGGGTCGCGCGGTACAGGAGATCCTTCGCACGCAGTTGTTCGGCGCCGGGAACAGCGACCGCGCCGATGCGCAGCAGCGCGGTCATGCAGAACAGCCAATCGGGGATCTTCGGCAAGATCACCATCACCCGATCGCCCTTGCGCACGCCGGCATCGCGCAGGACCGCTGCCCAGCGCTGCGAGGCGTCGGCGATCTGCGCGAACGTATAGTCGGTCCGCACGCTCTGCGCATCGAGCGCGAGCAACCCCAAGCGGTCCTCCCGCGCCAGCGCGTCGATGACGTCACGCGCGAAATTGAAATCCGCTGGGACGTCCCAGGTGAAGGTTCTGGCAGCCATGGGGCCGGGATTCGCAAGCCGGCCGGCCCCTCCCGCCCTTGCCCGCGGCTTCCAGGAGTTGTTGCCGATCCCGGCGCAGCGCACGGCATGCCCACTTTCGATCCTGCGCGCATGCTTCGCGCCTCCAGCCTGCGCTACGGGGGCTTCCGTGCGCGCGGCGTCCCGGCGATCCTGCTCGGCGCGGCCGCGATCGTCATCGCGGCCGGCGGCGTACGAGCGCTCGCCGCCGCCGCACCGACCCTCGGCGACACGCTGCGCGAAGCGGCCAAACTCGTCGAAGCGGTGCGCAGCGACCGCCCCCGTCTCAAAGCCTAGAGCAGTCGCAGTCCGGCGACGGCGAGGATGACGACGACCGTGCCGCGCAGCCAGATGTCGTGCAGTTTGCCCGCGAGCCGGCTGCCGACGTAGACCCCGGGAAGCGAACCACAGAGCAGACCGACGGTGAGCCGCCAGTCGACGTCGCCGAAGCGCGCGTGACCGAAGGCGGCGATCGGCACGATCGCCGCCGCGAACGCGATCTCCGAGCCGACCAGCCGGCGCAGCGCGATCCCCGGCCCGAAGAGCAGCAACAGCGGCAGCGTGATCGAGCCTGAGCCGATCGACGTGAGCGCGACCAGGAACCCGACGACCAGCCCGATCGTGATGGTGACCGCGAGGTGGCCGGGCTGGACCGTGTTCTCCGGCTGGCGCCGGCGCAGCAAGCGCTGCGCGAGGATCGCCACGCACGCGGCGAGGATCGCGATACCGATTGCATGACGGGTGATGTGCTGCAGCGTCACCGGATCGACGCGTGCGCGCACCGCGCCGAACGCGAAGAGTCCGGCCACCGCGCCGACCACACCGCCGATCGTCAGCTGACCGACGAGCTTGCCGTCGACGGTGCCTTGGCGCCAGTGAACGATCGCGGCCAACAGCTTCGTCGGCACACTGTAGACGAGGTCGGTTCCGACGGCGACGACCGGCTGCACGCCGAGCACCAGGATGAGGATCGGGGCGAGCAGCGCGCTCCCCCCGACCCCCGAGATTCCGGCCACCAGGCCGACCAGCAGTCCCGCGACGACCACCCGCGGATCGGGAACCATCAGCATGCGAGCAAGAACCCTCCCTGGATCACATCGGAATCATCAACCGGAATTCGGCACGCAACGGCGCGTTCCACTGCGTGGTGTTGAAGCCATTGTCGACCTTGATGAGCCAGCGATGGTCGAGCAGGTTGTCGACGGTGAACTCGTAGCCGACCGTGTGCCCGACCGGCTCGCGCCCGATCGCGATGTTCTCCTGGTAGTGTGCCGGGAGGCGCCCCCCGGTCCCGTTGAGGAACGCGACGGGGAAACCCGAGCCGTACTGCGTCTCGAGCGTCGCAAAGGACTTCAACGCCTGACCGAAGTGGCGCGTGACGTAGGCGTCGCCGGTGTACGTCTCGTCATGGTCCTCCGGCTCCAGCGTCAGATCGGTGACATCGGGCGGCGGGAAGAGGAACGTTCCACCCGAGACACCGCCGGCGAGCGAGAGCGAGTAGGTGAACGAGACGCCGACATCAGTCGTGCGCGAGCTCTGCTGGTAGTGTCCGTCGATCCCGCGCGTCACCCCGATCGCGCTGTTATAGACCGCGAAGAGCGGGGTGTTGAGCAGGTTGGTCGTGTCGAGCACGTTGACCACGGTGCGATCGTAGGCATTGACCCACGCCTTGCGACCCGCGCCGAAATCGTGCGCGATGCCGACCTGCAGCATCGTATCGCGCTCGGGCTGCAGATCGTAGATGGGGTTCGCCGTCGGCGAGGTGTCGGTGATCACCGCTTCGCGTCGCGTATCCTCGAGGCCGGGAGCCGCGTAGTAACGACCGATGTACGCGCTCGCAACGGTCGCCGGCGCGATCTGCTGATCGATTTCGAACCGCGGGCTGATCTGGTCGCCCGAGACATAGCCGGTGCTGTGGTCGTATCGAAGACCCGGCTTAATGGTGAGGTACCGCGACGGCTCCCACACGTCTTCGACGTAGGCACCGGTATTCGTCCCGCGCTGCGAGGTGACGTCGAGAAATGGGCCGGCCGTCGGGCCGTTCGGATTTTCCTCGGGCGCGAACGCAATCGCCACGTCGGAATCGAAATCTTCCTGTTGCAGGTCGACGCCGTACGTCAGCGTGTGGTGCCCGAAGCTGCGTGCCGCAACCACCCGCAGGCCGACGTAGGCCGCTGCCCGATCTTGGAACAGCCCGTTGGACGGGCAGTCGTAGCCGTTGATGATGGTGACCGGACAGCTCTGCGGCGTCGCGGCGGTGCCGATGAGATAACCGTCCACGTCGGCGCTCAGGTCGCCGTCGTAGACGACGCGATTGTAGCGCGTCCACGGGACGATGCGGAAGTAGCCGTTGCCGTCCCAGTCTTCGTGCGTGTACGAGAGCGCGAGGAATCGATCGTACTCGCGCTGGACATCGTCTTGGTTCGGCAGCGAGACTTGGCCCGCGTTCAGGTCGCTCGGGTCAGTGTTGATCGGGATCTCATACGTCGAGTACTGGTTCGTCGTGTCGAGCGCGAGCGTGTCGTGCGAACCGAGCGTGTAGCCGATGCGCAGGAACTGGTTCGCGGTCGAGTCGGCGTCGTGGATCGCGTTCTCCGCGGGGGTGTCGAGCCCGCGATCGGTCTCCAGGTTGTCGACGGCGAGCGAGATCTGGAACTTCCCCAGGCTGAACTGCTTGAGCAATTCGGCGTCGTCGGTGCCGAGGTTCCCGGCGCC
>JBEKAU010000236.1:0-4998 GCA_050015755.1 Vulcanimicrobiaceae bacterium
TAGCTGTAGAGACTCGTATTGATGATCGCCTCGGTCGCGAAGACGATCTCGATCTGCCCCTCCGGGACCAGGCCGGCATTCTGGCCGAGCCCGGTCACCTGGCGTCCGCACGCCGGTAGGTTCACCATTATCATCGCCGCAACGACGACCGCCAGCACACGCCGCACTCTGATCTCCTCTGCGACCGCCCGTGCGACGGTCCTCTCGGTCATTTCCGCGCTCGCGCTGCACACAGCCTTCCCGCGGACTTCGTGGTGGTGGATTGCGCCGTTCGCGACGGCGGGTTTGCTCGCATCGTGGTATAGCGTCGGGCCGCGTCGCGCGGCTCTCATCGGCTGCGTGAGCGGGCTGGTGTTCTACACCTGGGGCTTCTCATGGTTCGGGCAGACGGCTGGGACACTGCTGGGACCGGCCGCACCGCTGCTGAGCGTCGGACCCGCCGTCTTGGTCTTGCCCGCTTTCCCGTTCGCCGCGGTCCTCACGTCGTTGGCCGCGCGCTTCTGCAACGTAGCGCTCGTGCCGATCGTCGCGGCGGCCGCGTTCACGCTCGGCGAAGAGCTGCGGTCGATCGGTGTCATGGGCGACCCGTTCTCGCAGCTCGGCGTCGCCGAGATCGATTCACCGTTGCGCGCGCTGGCCGCGTACGGTGGCGGCTATGCGATCACGTTCGCGACCGTCCTGTTGGGCGCGTCGCTGGGCTGGTGGCTGCTCGCGATGGGCGACCGCCGCCGCGCGTGGACGGCGCTCGCGACGTGGGTCGCGGTGGCGCTGATCACCACACTCGCGTGGGCGGCGTGGCCTGCGCGCCATTACGCGGCCCCGAGCCGCCGCGTCGCAGCCGTGCAAGGCGGCATCTCGCAATCGCTCAAGATGAGCGCGAACGGCGTGCCGGTCGCCGTCGACCGCTACACCGCGCTCACGCTGACGCTGCGCAGTGCGCACCCGACGCTCGTGCTATGGCCCGAGACCGTGATCCCGACCGATCTGCTCGACGAGCCGGCCCTGCAGGCGCGCTTCGCGCAGCTCGCCCGCACGATCGGTGCGCCGCTGTGGGTCGGCGCGTGGGGAGACGATCGCGATGCGTGGCCCGACGGCACGCCGCACTCGTTCACGAACACGCTCTATCTCTTCTCGCCGGGGTTCGCCGGTAATCTGCCGAGCGCGCTGTACACGAAGGCGCACTTGGTGCCGTTCGCCGAGTATTTGCCGGGCCCGCGCTGGCTGCGCTCGTTGCCGTTCGCCGATGACATCGGGCGCTTCGCGCCCGGTACCAACACGCGCACGACGTTCGACGGCGCGACGCCGCTGATCTGTTGGGAGTCGTTGTTCGGCGACATCGCGCACGCGCGGCTCGCCGATCATCCCTCGTTGGTGATGATCGCGACGGACGACGCGTGGTTCGGCGATACGCAGGGTCCCTACGAGCACGCGATGGCGGCGACGCTGCGCGCGGTCGAGAGCGGTCGCTGGGTGCTGCGCGCCGGCGCGACCGGGATCAGCGGGATCATCGCACCCGACGGCACCTGGACCAAACGCACCGAACTGGGCCCCTCGGCAGTCGTCGTCGGAGACGTCGGTGCGCCGGCGCCCGGACCCTACGCGCAGATCGGGCCGACGCCGATCGGCGTCGCGCTCGCGCTGCTCGCAGGGCTGCCGTTCCTGCGCCGGCGCCGCCGATGACCTTCCCCTGGCGAACGGCGATCTCGCTCGCGGTCCTCGCCGTCTTGGCCTGGATCGGCTTTGAGATCGGACGGGCCGGCAGCGACATCAGTCCGCCGCACTTCAGCGGGCCCTCGACCCTCGACAAGGGGATCATCTCCGGCAAACGGATCGACGGCAAGGACTGGTCGCTCGACTACGACACGGTCACGCTCAGCCCCGACAGCAGTTATGTCTCGATCAACAAGGTCCGCGACGGGCGGCTGCACCAACGCGGCAAGCCCGACGTCACCATGCACGCCGACGGCGTCACGTACAACCTCACCACCAACGACCTGATGGTCACCGGACCCGTCGTCTTCAAGCAGGACGACGGCCATGGGCACGTGCGGACCTTCCGCAGCACCGGCGCGCAATACATCGGCGCGAGCAAAACGCTCGTCTTGGCCAAACCCTCGACGATCACCGACGGCACGGCGCTGATCCACGTCTCGCGGATCGAGATCAACTTCACGACCGGTCAGGCGACGTTCGGACGGATCAGGGGGACCAAACCGGGAACGGGGTAGACGATGCTCGCTCCCTTGCTGCTCGCGGCCGTCCTTCTCGCCGACGACGCGACGCCGCCGCCGACCGCGCTCGGGCGCCGCGGCTTCGACGTTCCGCTGGCAACCGCGGTCCGGGCGATCTCGTTCCGGCCGTTCCTGCCGGACCGTCCGCCCACGGACGTAGCGTTGCTGACCCCGTTCCACGGCGAGTCGATCTCGCGGAACGAGGGCGTCGGTCTCGAGTACGAGCGCGACGGGCGCGCGTGGATCCTCTCCGAGTGGCCGCAGAACGGCGGCACGCTGAACGCGTTCCAGCCGCTGCCGGCGGTGCCGGGCTGCCATGACGTCCATGCCGTGAGCGGACGGATCCAGCCGCGAGGGGTCGTCTGGACGACACCACACGGGCTGGTTCTCTCGCTGACCCCGGATGGGGTCGCCTCGCCGAGCGTCATCGAGGCGGAGTTCCGCCGGCTCGTCGGCTTGGGCGCGTGCCGTTAAGACTCGGGCTTCGGTTCCTCTTGGGCGGCGTTGCGTTTCGCGTCCGCGATCAGCTTCTTGACCTTCTGGCCGCCCTTGTGACCGATCTGCTCGTAGAACTCCGGGCCGTACTTGTCCTTGACGACCTTGCCGCCTTTTTGCCCGATCGACTCGTAGAACTCGGCCCCGTGACGCTCGCGCGTCGCTTGCCCGCCCTTCCGGCCGATCTCCTCATAAAACCCGGAGCCGTAGCGATCCCGGACGGTGTCCCCGCCCTTCTTCCCGGCCTCACGAACCGACATTTCGCCGTCGACCTTCTCCACCCGCGGTTTGCCCTCCGCGGGTTTTTTCGGGTCGGCCATGCGTCAGCTCGCCGTCTTGGTCGAGCGTTTCAGCTTCTGGCCGCCCTTCGCGCCGATCTCTTCGTAGAACGACGGACCGTACTTGCTCTTCGTCGCCTCGCCGCCTTTGCGGCCGATGGCTTCGTAGAACTCCGAACCGTACTTCGCTTTGACGCGGTCGCCGCCGCGCTTGCCGGCCTCGCGGACACTCATGCCGCCGCCGTTGCTGGTGATGTTCTCGTTGGTAGCCATGTTGAAAGTAGTCCCCCTGAGCTGTCAGCCCACCGTTCGCCTCGTACCCGGCGGAAGCTAGGTTAAACGCTGTTCTGGTCGATCTTCGAGCGCTCGGTCGTCCACGACGGACGTGGTAGCGCACCGTTTACCACCGACGTCGCGGTGGCCGAGGGTCGGGTCGTCGCCATCGGCGATCTGTCCGATCGTGATGCCTTCGAGCGTATCCCCTGCGATGGCCTCGTCCTATCACCGGGGTTCATCGACGTCCATTCCCACTCGGATGAACTTTGGCTCGTCGACGGACGTTGCGAAGGGAAGATTCGCCAAGGTGTGACGACCGAGATCGCGGGGAATTGCGGCACCTCGGTCGCGCCGCTCATCGGCGGCGCACTCGCCGCAAAACGTACGGATGCGCGCGCTTATCGGCTCGACGTGCAGTGGACGACGTTCGACGCGTTCTTCAGTTTGGTCGAGCGCGAAGGCGTCGCGCTCAACGTCGCCTCGCTGGTGGGCCTGGGCACGACGCGGCGCTGCGTGGCCGGCGACGATGTGCGCCCGCTCACGGCGGAGCAACTGGTCGCGCAAGAGCGGTTGGTGCGCGGGGCGATCGAAGAGGGCGCGCTCGGGGTCTCCAGCGGCCTGATCTACGAGCCGGGACGCTACGCCAACCTCGATGAACTGGTCGCGTGTGCGCGCGCCGCCGCCGCGGCCGGAGCGCCGCGGTACGCCACGCATTTGCGCAACGAAGACGACGCGCTCGAGGCCGCGCTGGCCGAAGCGCTGGCGGTCGGCGAGCGCGCGGAGGTGGCCGTGCAGTGCTCGCACCACAAGGCGGCCGGACGGCGCAACTGGGGCAAGGTCCATCGCACGCTCGAGACGATCGATCGCGCGCGGGCACGTGGACTCGACGTCGCTTGCGACGCGTATCCCTACGTCGCATCGTGGACGCAGCTCGCGACGATCCTCCCCGATGCCGTGCGCGACGGCGGCACCGAGGCGACGCTCGCGCGGCTGCGCGACCCCGCGCAGGCCGCGTCGGCGGCACTCATGCTCGAGCTCGCGCGCGATCCCGCTTACGGCGGCGATGGCTGGGAGACGATCCTGATCACCGGCGTCGGCAGCGAGCGCAACGCCGACCTCGCCGGCCTGCGTCTCGACGCGCTCGCGCGCCGCTGGCGCACGCAGCCCGCGCGCGCCGCGATCCGATTGCTCCTCGAGGAAGCGCTCCAGGTCGAGTGCGCATTCTTCTCGATGCGCGAGGACGACGTCGCCACCGTGCTGGGCGCCGACTTCTGCTGCATCGGCAGCGACGCGTCGGCCCGCGCCTACGAGGGGATCACCGTGCAGGGCGTCCCGCACCCGCGCACCTACGGCACCTTTCCCCGCGTCTTCGGACGCTACGTCCGCCAGCGGCGGATCTTCGAGCTGAGCGAGGCGATCCGGCGTATGACCTCGCTGCCGGCCGAACGATTCGGGCTGCACGAGCGCGGGACGATCGCGCCCGGGATGCACGCGGACCTGGTGGTCTTCGATCCTGCCGCGGTCATCGACCGCGCCACCTACGACCGTCCCTGCGTGCCGCCCGAGGGGATTCGCGACGTCTTCGTCAACGGGCGCGCCGTCGTGCGCGACTATCAGCGGACCGCTGCGCGGCCCGGACGCGTGCTGCGCGGCGGCCGATGAGCGCGCCGAGAGGGCGCGCTCGTTCGCGCTGGGTATACCTCCCCTCGTGACGCGAG
>JBEKAU010000237.1:0-4981 GCA_050015755.1 Vulcanimicrobiaceae bacterium
TTCGGCGTCGGCCGCGAGCGCGCCGACCAACACCGCCATCGTCGAAACGAGCGCCTCGCGCTGCGGCCCGAGGGGCTTGGGCGCGCGGGGCGGCAGCTGGTCTTCGGGCAGCGCCTCGCCGCGCGCGATCGCCTCGACGATGCGCTCGCCCAGATTGCGCCGCATCCCCGCATCGATGCGGCGCAACTGCGCCAGCTCGTCGACCGAGTGCGGACGCAGCTGCACCAGACCAATCATGACGTCGTCCGGCATGACGTACTTGAGCGGGATGTTGCGCTCGCGCGCGTAGCGGTCGCGCAAGAGCGCCAGCTCCGTGAGGATGCCGAGCTCGCGGCGGTTGAGGCGCGCGTTCCCGGACACGCGCTGATAGAGCCGGCGCGGATCGCTGCGATAGGTCGACAATTCGACCAGCGAGGGCATCTCCTCGTCGGCCCAGCTCTCGCGCCCGCGTTTCTCCAACCGTTCGCGCAGGCCGTCCTCGAGATCGAAGAGGTAGCGCACGTCGTCGACCAGGTACTCGACCTGCTTGGGGGTGAACGGCCGCGTGCTCCAGTCGCTGACGGTCTGCGACTTGCGCAGCGTCACGCCGCACAGTTCGCGCACCAGGTCGAGCAATGAGATCGAGAGGCCGTAACCGGCGAATGCGCCGGCGACCTGCGTATCGTACGCGGCGCGCGGCAACGTCTCGAACGCGTCAGCCAGGATGCGCAGATCCGAGGAGAGCGCGTGGCCGACGACGCGCGCGCCGCTGAGTGCGTCGACCAGCGGACGCAAATCGCGCAGCGCGAGCGGATCAACGATGGCAACGCCGTCGTCGAAGAGCAGTTGCACCACCATCAGGTGGGGTGTGTAGGTGCGCTCGGTGTGGAACTCGGTGTCCAGACCGATGCGCTCCGCGGCGACGATGCGCCGGCAGGTGCGCTCGAGCGCCTCGGGCGTGTCCACGACCTCGACGTTCATGGCGCGGGGCTCACGAGGATTGGCGTGAGCGGGCGATGCTGGCGGTGTGGGAAGTGAATGTGATGCCTCTCCATCGACGCGCGGACGGGAACCACGATGTGCGACTGGATCGAATCGGAGAGCCAGTTGCCGCCGACCGCGAGCACCGTGCACACGGGGATCGCGATCGCACACATCGTGTAGACTTGACGAAAGATCGGGACGCGCAGCGCGGCCGCCGTCTGCGTCGCCAGCGTGCCACCCAAGCCGGGGATGATGCGCACGCAGATGAGGAACATCGGCGAACCGATTTGAAAGTGACGCGCCCAGCTCGGCAGGCGCTCGACGCGCGCCTTCACGTCGAACGCCGCCGACGTGCGCATCGCGACCCAATATCCGATCATCGCCGCGAGCACCAGACCGATCGCGTTGACGACCGAGCCCCACAGTGGCCCGAACAGCACACCGTTCATGATCGCGAGCGCATCGGTAACCGAGAACGGCGCCGATGCGACGATCGCGAACACGATGGTCGCGATCGGCATAGCCAACGGACCCAGGCGATGCAGTATGTGCTCGACCAGCGGGCGATGCGAAACGACGAGTGCCGCGAGCACGAACGAGCCGAGCAGAATGCCGACCGCTTCCATTCGGCGCAGCACGCGCGCGGTACGGGTGGTCACCGCTCGTTCTCTTGGCGGGACGCAATGGTTCGCCTCCGCGCTTTCCACACGCATCCACCGTTTCTGCACATGCTTCGCAATCGCACAAAACGGGGGTTGACCGCAGCGAAGCCGAGGTGTACGATACGCGAACCTCGAGGCACTGTTCGCACCAAGGACACGGGAGGGCGGCTTGACGTCGCAAGATCCACCCGGGCACCAGGCACCGACCGGCTGATTGCGCGCCGGCGCGGTGCCGATGAAACGCGACACCGAGATTTTTCGCGCAAAACAACGTCCGAATCGCAGGAGGGCGGCATCACCACGATGACCGAGGATCCACCGAAGAAGACGATGTCGCAGCTACGGTAGCTGCGACACCACCCCGAACGCAAAGGGCCACGCTGTAAAGCGTGGCCCTTTTCTTGCATCACGCGGATTCCACCGCGGCAATCTCCCGGCGATCGGACGGTTCGTCACTCACCGAGGTGCGCACGAACGCATCGAGGATCTCCAGACCCACGGCGGGACTCGTCGCCCGCAGACTCAAGGCCAACACGTTGGCGTCGTTCCACCGGCGCGCACCCTCGGCAGTCGGCGCGTCGGCGCACAGCGCCGCGCGCACGCCCGGTACCTTGTTGGCGGCAATCGCGATGCCGGTTCCGGTCCAGCAGCAGACGATCCCCAGGTCCGCCTCGCCGCCGGCGACGGCGGCACCGACCGCGCGGCCGGTCTGCGCCCAGTGCGTCGAGCCGTCGTGCAGCGCGCCGTACCGCGCGATCGCCGCACCGCGCCGCTCCAGCTCGGCGAGGAGAGCATCGGTCAACGGCCCCGTATCGTCGGCTCCGATCGCGCAGCGCATCGCCCCTACTCCGGGGCCCCGAGGCGAACGGCCTGCCGCGCATGGCGCGGCAGGCCGAAGGCGAACGCCTCCGGCGTGGCGAGCACCAACGACGAGATTCGTGACGCGGCGACCGTGATCGTGGCCCGCGAGGGACCCGACGGGCCGGCCGTGTTCATGGTGCGCCGGCACGCGAAGGCGACGTTCTTGCCCGACCGCTACGTCTTTCCGGGCGGCGCCGTCGACCCCGAGGACCGCGGCCTGATCGACCGCCTGCGCGGCTCGGCCGGTGCGGTCGATCCGGCCTACGTCGTCACCGCGGCGCGCGAGACGTTCGAGGAAGTCGGCCTGCTGTTCGCCGACCGTCCCGTCGCCACCGACGCGCTGGTCGCCGCACGGCGCGCACTGCAGGCCGGCGAGCTCGACTTCGGCGCCGTGCTCGCGCGGCTCGACGTCTCCCTCGACGCGGATCGGCTGCGATACTTCTCGCGTTGGATCACGCCGAAGGACGAGCTGGCCCCGCGCCGGTTCGACGCGCGATTCTTCGTCGCGCGCGTGCCCGACGGACAGATCGCCGAAGCCGACGCCGCCGAGGTCTACGACGGCGCCTGGTACCGCCCGCAGGACGCGCTCGACGCGCACGCGCGCGGCAAGATCGAGCTGATCTTCCCGACCATCAAGCACCTCGAGCGGATCGCGCCCTATCGCACCGTCGAGGCGCTGCTGGCGTTCGCGGCCAGCAAAGACGTCGCCGCAGTGATGCCGGAAGTCGGCGCCGATCGCGCCTTCTCCATTCCTCGGGAGCTCGAGAACGCATGGTAACGCTCAGCCCGCGCGTGATGCGCCTGCGCTGCAACAACCCCTCGCCGATGACGCTCGACGGCACCAACGGCTACGCCGTGCAGGTCGGTCCCGGCACGCTGGTCGCGATCGATCCCGGACCGGTCGACGACGCGCAACGCGACGCGTTTCTCGCGCTGGCCCGCGAGCGCAACGCCCGCTATGCCGCGATCCTCGTGACGCACGGCCATCCCGACCACTACCCCGGCGCGGCGCCGCTCGCGGCCGCGACCGGTGCGCCGGTCTGGGCGCATCCCGACGCACGCTTTCCGCACGATCGCGCGCTCGCCGCCGACGAACGGCTGGCCTTTGACCAGACCGCCTTCACCGTCGTGAACGCGCCCGGCCACGCGCGCGATCATGTCGTCTTCTTCCTCGAGGACGAACGCGCGCTGTTCACCGGCGACGTCGTCATCGGGACCGGCACCGTCGTCGTCGCGCCGCCGGGCGGCGACATGCGCGACTACCAGCGCTCGCTGCGCATGCTGCGCGACCGCTACGGGGATGCGAGCGCGCTGTACGGCGGCCACGGTCCTGAGGTCCGTGCCGTGCGCGCCAAGCTCGACGAATACATCGCCCACCGCGAACTGCGCGAGATGCAGATCCTCGACGCGCTGCTCGACGGGCCGACGACGATTCCGGCGCTGGTCGCGCGCATCTACGCGCAGGTCGATCGCCGGTTGTGGCCCGCCGCCGGCCGTCAGGTGCTGGCCTATCTGATCGCGCTCGAACGCGAAGGGCGCGTCGCGGCCGCCGCAGTCGAACGGCCGCCCACGCCCGAGGAGCACGCCCTGCTCGACCCCGACCTCTCCAAGCTCGACGAGAACCTAGGCGCCGACGTCATCCGTGCCGAGCTCGGCTACGGAACCGTCCAGCGGCTGGAGTCCTACACGCTGCTCGGCTGAAACGCAGCTTCTTCCCAGACGGCGTTCAGCGATGTGCTCTGCAATGAGTGCGTCATGCGTTCGTTCTCGCTCTCTTCGCTACTCGCGGTCGCGCTCGTCGCGGGCCCCGTCGCGGCTTCTGCCCAGACGTTGCCGCCGCCGACCGGCACCGGCGCCCACGCCCACCCGGCACGCGTCCCCGATGCGCACCTTCCCTTGATGATGGCGTACCGGACCCTCGGGATCGCCGAGGCCTTCGGCGCGTCGGGGCACTACATCGACGCCGCCCGCGACCATTACCGCGGCGCGCTCGCGCGGCTGGGCCATAACGACGTGGCCGGCGCCGGCGCGGAGGCACGGCTCGCCGCCGACCTCGCCCGCGTCGCGCTGGCCGATCGTCCGTTCCCGACGCCGCACGATCTGCCCGCCCCACCCGCGGCGCCCCCGCGCAGCCCGCAGGTCGCGGCCGGTGGCCCCGGCCCGATGGGCGGCGCCGGCGGCCACGGCGCCTGGGGCGGCGGCAGCCGCGGTCACCGCGGCGGACACCGCGGCGGCGGCATGCGCGGCGTCAGCCTCGCCGAGGTTGGCCGCCTGCTGAAGATCGAGAACACGCCCGAAGCGCACGCGCTCGCCGACGCAGCGTTCGCGGCCAGTCAGACCGCGCAGAAGGCCGAATTCGGCGGCGACCTGCGGACCGCGATGCGCCAGCGTCGCGTCGCCGGCGCGCTCGGCGCCGCCGTGCGTGACCTCGCGCTCCTCGACCATCCCGAGCTGCGGCGTCACCCGGGCTTCGGCCGGATGCACCGCGGACCGGG
>JBEKAU010000238.1:0-7669 GCA_050015755.1 Vulcanimicrobiaceae bacterium
TACGTCCTCGCCTGCATCACCGACGATCGGCGCTCAACCCGCGAGCGCGACCCCGTACCCGACCATCACGCCCATGTCGAGCATGCAGCCCTAGCAACTTCTCGGCCGCGCCGAGCGTCGTGGATCGGGTGAGGGTCACGCTGCTCGGCGGAACGGGCTTCGTCGGTCGCCATCTGGCGGGGATGCTCTGGGCTCGCGGCGACGAGGTCGTCCCCGTCTCGTTGCGCGACCCGGCGGCGGCCGCCGCGCGCAGCGCGGACAGCGACGCCGTCGTCAACCTCGCCGGAGCACCGGTCGCGGCGCGATGGACGGCGGCCTACAAGCGCGAGTTGACGCGCTCGCGCGTCGACCTGCCGCGCGCCTATCTGGCCGCGCTCGCGCGCATTGACGCGCGCCCGCGCACGTTCGTGAGCGCGTCGGCGATCGGCTACTACGGGACCAGCCGTACGGCGACGTTCACCGAAACGAGTCCGCCCGGTGACGATTTCCTGGCTCGCCTTTGCGCCGCATGGGAAGCGACCGCCGACGAGGCGGCCGCGCTCGGCATGCGGGTCGCGAAGGTGCGTACCGGGCTCGTGCTCGGGCGCGACGGGGGGCCGCTGGCACCGCTCTTGCCGGTGTTTCGGCTGGGCTTTGGCGGCGTCGTCGCCAGCGGCGCGCAGTGGTACTCGTGGATCCACGTCGACGACCTGGTCGGCATCTATCTCCACGCGCTCGACGGCGTCGAGGGCGTCCTCGACGCGACCGCGCCGACGCCGGTGACGAACCGCGACTTCACCCGCACGCTCGGCCGGGCGCTCCACCGGCCGACGCTCGTGCCGGTCCCGGCGTTCGCACTGGGCGCGCTGTTCGGCGAGGGCGCGATCATCGCGACCCAGGGGCAGCGGGTGCTTCCGGAACGGACCCTCGCCACCGGCTACGTCTTCAGCTACCCGCAGCTCGACGGCGCGCTCGCGGCCGTGGTACACGAAGCGCCGCCGGCCTGAGCGGCGCGCGAAGGAAATCTGCGGGGTCACCGGACAACCGAGCGGGATGGCGACGCTTCCCGCCCCTGCCCTGAGCTCGACCCTCGGGTCGACGATGTCCGATCAGCCGCTGTGCATCCGCGCGATCTTCGAGCACGCGATGAAGAACCACCCGCGCAAGCAGATCGTCTCGCGCGAGGGCAGCGAGGTCCTGCACTTCACCTATGCGGAGTTCGGCAAGCGGGTCGCCAAGCTCGCCAACGCGCTGCGCAAGCTCGGCATCGGTCCCGGCGACCGGGTCGCGTCGTTCGCCTGGAACGGCCACCGACACCTGGAGCTGTACTACGCGGTGCCGATGATCGGCGCCGTGCTGCACACCGTCAACATCCGGCTCTTCCCGGACCAGATCGCCTACGTGCTCGATCACGCCGAGGATCGCGCCGTCTTCTTCGACGGCTCGCTCTCGAAGGCGCTGCGTGCCGGCCACGAGTATCGGCCCCATCCCAGCCGGCTCTTCGTGCAAATGGGCGCGTGCGCGGAGCCCTTTCCGGGCGCGCTCGACTACGAGACGCTGCTCGCACCGGAATCCGACAGCTACGTGTGGCCCGACCTCGACGAGCGCGCGGCGGCGATGCTCTGCTACACCTCGGCGACGACCGGCGATCCCAAGGGCGTGCTCTTCTCGCACCGTTCGACGTACCTGCACGCGATGGCCATCGGCCTCGTCGATGCGATGGCGATCAGCGAGCGCGACCGGCTGCTGCCGATCGTCCCGCTGTTCCACGTCAACGCGTGGGGCACGCCGTTCGTGGCGCTGATGGTCGGCGCGGACTTCATCATGCCGATGGAGCGGCTCGATCCGGCCGGTGTCGTCGAACTTTGCAAAGCGGAGCGGGTGACGATTTCCGCCGGCGTCCCCACCGTGTGGATGGGCGTGCGCGACTTACTCAACGCCACCAACGATCGGCTGCCGGACCTGCGGCGCGTCGTCATCGGCGGCTCGGCCATGCCGCACTCGCTGATGGACGATCTCGACAAGCTCGGCATTCACGCCGTTCACGCCTGGGGCATGACCGAGATGTCGCCGGTCGGTACGCTCGCCTCCGACTACTCGCTGCTCGACGGCGATCCCGCACGCCAGCAGGCCGAGCGATACAAGCAGGGCCGCTTCAGCCCGATCGTGCAGTGGCGCGTCGTCGACGAACTCGGCAACGACGTCGCGCAGGACGGCGTAGCACGCGGCGAGCTGTGGGTACGCGGCTTCGCCGTCACCCGCGCGTACTACCACAACGAGGAAGGCACGAAGATCGCCTTCGAGCCCGACGGCTGGTTCCACACCGGCGACGTCGTCACCATCGACGAGTTCGGCTATATCGAGATCGTCGACCGGGTCAAGGACTTCATCAAGTCGGGTGGCGAGTGGATCTCCTCGGTCGAGGTCGAGAACACCATCATGGGGCATCCCTCGGTGAAGGAAGCCGCCGTGTTCGGCATCGCCCACCCGAAGTGGCAAGAGCGCCCGGTCGCCGCCGTCGTCGTGCGCGAAGGCCACACCCTCGACGAAGAGACGCTGCGCGCGTGGATGCTCGAGCGCCTCGCCAAATGGCAAACGCCGGATCGGGTCGTCTTCATGGACGTCATCCCCCGCACCGGCGTCGGCAAATTCCTCAAACGCGAGCTACGCGCGAAGTACGAGGGCTTGTTCTCCGAGGGCGAAGCGGGCTGATCGTCGCGTGCTACGCGCCGGACGCTGGGCGTGGTGCGCTCGCGGTCGCCGGCGCGGCCTCGTTGCCGTGCACGTAGCGCCGACCGCGCATCGCGGATGCCCGAACAAGGTGCTGCTGTCGTGCGCGCTGAGATGGCCGCGCACCGCTGCCGGGATGAGCGCCTGCATCGGGTTATAACCGAGGAACGCCGCGAACAGCACCGTGATCGGAGGCAGCTTCGCGATCGAGGCGGCCGTGGCAGCGGGTAGGCCGTTGGCGACGAGCCCTGCGCGCATGACGGCGGGCAGGTTCTTCGCCAACCCGATCGTGAGCAGGGTGAAGAACAACGCGATGCTGGCCATCGTGGCCGCGTTCTGAAACGTCGCGCGCATCCCCGAGGCGACGCCGCGCACATCGGCGGGCACCGCGTTCATGATGCTGGTCGTGTTCGGCGCAGCGAACAGCCCCATCGCGCCGCCTAGGAATGCCAGGACGAGCAGGAACGGCAGCCGTGCGAAGTCGCCGGGCAGCAGCGAGAGCAGCACGAATCCGACCGCGGTGAGCACCATCGCCACCGTCGAGAAGAAACGGGCGCCGAACCGATCGCTGAGCGCACCCGAGATCGGCCCCGTGACGACGAAGCCGACGATCATCGGCGCAATGAAGATACCCGCCCAGAGCGGTGCCTGCTGGAAGGCGATGCCGTGCAGCGGCAGCCAGATGCCTTGCAGCCAGATGATCAGGACGAACTGCAGCCCTCCGCGTGCGAGAGAGCTGATGAAGCCCGCGATGTTGCCGGCCGTGAACGCGCGGATCGCGAAGAGATCGAGGCGGAAGAGTGGATCGGACGTGCGACGCTCCACGACGACGAATGCAACGAGCAGCCCGAGGCCGAGCACGATCTCGAGGAGCACCGACGGGTTCGTCCAACCCATGTCGCTGCCGCCGTACGGCTGGATGCCGAAGGTCACTCCGAGCAGCAGGAGTGTCAACCCGACCGCGAAGGTGACGTTGCCGGCGATGTCGAGCCGTTGGTGACGTTGCGGAAGCACCGTCTCGTGCAGCTTCCAGTAGGCCCAAACGCTGCCGAAGAGACCGAACGGCACCGACACGAGGAACACCAGCCGCCAATCGATCGCCGAGAGCACGCCGCCCACCAGTAGCCCGAGCAGCGATCCGGCGATCGTCGCGATCTGGTTGATGCCCATCGCCATGCCGCGACGGTTCGGCGGGAACGCGTCGGTGAGGAGCGCCGCGCTGTTTGCGAACAAAAAGGCCCCACCGACGCCCTGCAGCAGCCGCAGGATCAGGATCTCCATCGCCCCGGCGCTCCCGCGATTCGGAACGAAGACGAGCGCGAGCGAGAAGACCGTGAACACGACGAAGCCGAGGTTGTAGAGCTTGACGCGGCCGAACATGTCCGAGACGCGCCCGCAGGTGACGAGCAGGACGGCCGTCACGAGCATGTAGCCCATGAGAATCCACAGCAGGAACGCCGACTGGCCGCTCGCGAGCGGGTTGATGCCCAAACCGCGAAAGATCGCCGGCAGCGAAATCAACAGGATGCTGCTGTTGATCGAGGCGATCAGCATGCCAAGGGTCGTATTGGAGAGGACGACCCAGGGGTACCTCGCATCCGTGCGCGCCGACGTCATTCGTGCCGTATTCCCCGTTTACGGCCCTCCGCCGCAACGGCGAGTCAGCCGGATCGCCGAGCGAATCGAAGCGCCGTAACTAGGGTGGGGAGCCCGCCGCAATCCAGCGCTGGAGCGTCGCCACCTGGTCGGTCGGCCATGCTCCGTCGCATGGCATGACGCCTTTGGTGACCGCGCCCAAGATCGCGTCTTGGTGCTGCTTGACGTCGTCGTACTTCCAGAGGTCGAACGCGTTGATCATCGAGTCGCGGTCCTTCTGGCGAAACAACGGCCTCACGTCCGTCGCAAACGAGATCGTAGAATCAGCCATGGTCATCTCCCCTTCTGCCGCGCTTCGCCCGGCACTTCACCCGTTCCGCCGCTCTTGGACCGTGCTGCCGAGCGGCGCTTACGCCTCGATCAGGCGTCCGACAATGCGCGCCACCCTATCGGCTGCGCCGACCGCCGCGCCGGCTAAACGCGCCTCGCGGTGTTTCCAATCAACGCTTCGTACCTGATCCGCAAGAACGACGCCGCGCACAGCGTCGGCTTCGACGACAACCTCAAACGGATAGTCTTTTCGCTTACTCGTGATCGGACAACATACGAGCAACCCCGTCCGCGCGTTGTAGTCGCGCGGAGAAAGAACGAGGGCCGGACGATGGCCGCCCTGTTCGTGGCCGGCGCCCGGACCGAACTGCATCCACACGACATCGCCACGCCCGGGAGCATAGTTGGACGGGCGCTCGCGTCTCACCACTCGCGCCCAACAGACGGAGCGTCGATCCATGCCTCGTCGCGATTCAGGTTCTCTGGGGTAATCGCCGCGATCATCGCGGCGATGTCGATGTCGTCGACGCGCTCGATCCGAAGGGCGCCCGCCTGTTCCACGACCTCTACGAGATCGCCCTCGCGCAGACCGGCGGCATCGATCGCCGCTTTCGGAATGCGAAGGCCGAGCGAGTTACCCCAACGTGAAATTCGGACCCGCATGATATACATCGTATATCTTCCCTTGAGTGACGTCAACGGCAAAAGAAAGGGCGGCTCGGTGAGCCGCCCTCGTCATTCCCTCGGTCCCGAGGCTGCCGCTAGTTCAAGTTCACTTCAAACAGGCCGGCGGCGCCCATGCCGCCGCCGATGCACATCGTCACGACGACGTACTTCGCGTCGCGGCGCTTGCCTTCGATGAGGGCGTGCATGACCATGCGGGCGCCGGAGACGCCGTAGGGGTGGCCGATCGAGATCGCGCCCCCGTCGACGTTGAAGCGGTCGTTGGGGATGCCCAGCGTGTCGCGGCAGTAGACCGTCTGCACGGCGAACGCCTCGTTCAGCTCCCACAGACCGATGTCGTCGATCTTCAGGTTGTGGCGGCGCAGCAGCTCCGGCACGGCGAAGATCGGGCCGATACCCATCTCGCCGGGCTCGCAGCCCGCGACGACCATACCGCGATAGAAGCCCAGCGGGTTGATGCCCCGTGAGCGCGCTTCGTCGGCGTCCATGATGACGACGGCGGCCGCGCCGTCGGAGAGCTGCGAGCTGTTGCCCGCGGTGATCGAGGAGTTCTTGTCGATCACGCCCTTGAGCGAGGAGAGACCCTCGAGCGTGGTGTCGGGACGATTGCCTTCGTCCTTGAGCAGCGTGACCTGCTCTTCGGAGAACGAGCCGTCTTCCTTGTGCTCGATCAGCTTCCAACTCGCCAGCGGAACGATCTCGGCGTCGAAGCGCCCTGCTTCTTGCGCCGCGGCGACGCGCTGCTGCGACTGCAGCGAGTACTCGTCCTGCCGCTCGCGCGAGACGTTGTACTTCTTCGCGACGAAGTCGGCCGTCTGGAGC
The DNA here is from genome assembly GCA_050015755.1 of Vulcanimicrobiaceae bacterium. Classification (GTDB taxonomy): domain Bacteria; phylum Vulcanimicrobiota; class Vulcanimicrobiia; order Vulcanimicrobiales; family Vulcanimicrobiaceae; genus Vulcanimicrobium. The sequence goes on from JBEKAU010000238.1 coordinate 6,142, forward strand.
ATCGGCATGTAGATGTCCGGATCGTGCCGGAGGACCCACTCTTCGGTGAAGCTCTTGGTGTTGACGTCGTTCTGCACCATCGAGATCGACTCGACGCCGCCCGCGACGATCGTCTTCACGCCGTCGGCGACGACGCGGCCGGCGGCCGTCGAGATGGCCTGCAGCCCGGAGGCGCAATAGCGATTGATCGTCGTGCCCGGAACGCGCAGCGGCAGGCCGGCGCGCAGCGCGGCGACGCGGCCGATGTTGTGACCGGTCGCGCCTTCCGGCAGGCCGGTGCCGAGCACGACGTCTTCGATCTCGTTCGGATCGACGCCGGCGCGTGCGACGGCGTGCTCGATGGCGTGTCCCGCCATCGTCGCGCCGTGAGTCTGGTTGAATGCGCCGCGGAAGGCCCGACCGATCGGGGTCCGCGCCGCCGAGACGATTGCCGCCTCAGGCATGAGTCAGCTCCTTGGAGTAGTTCGCGATGGTGCCGCCGCGCTTGGCGATGTCGACGAGCAGCGGCGCGGGAGTCCACTGGTCGCCGAATTGCGACCGGTAGCCTTCCATGATGTCGACGGCCTTCTGCACGCCGATCTCGTCGACGTACCACATCGGACCGCCGTGGTGGGGCGGGAAGCCGTAGCCGTAGATGAAGACGATGTCTTCATCGCCCGGCCGCAGCGCGATCTGCTTCTCGAGCAGGTCGGCGCCGACGTTGGCGAGGGCGAGCCACAAGCGGTTGATGATCTCGTCGTCCGGGATCTCGCGCGGCGTGATGCCCAGACGCTTGGCGTCCTCGGCGAACAGCTGCTCGATCTCCTCGGAACGCTGCGGCTCGCGGTTGCCCTTGATGTAATCGTGGAAACCGCCGCCGGTCTTCTGGCCCCAACGCTTGCGCTCGTACATGGTGTCGACGACGGAGGACTGGGCGCCCAGCGAATCCGGCCGCTCTTTTTGGATGTGGTAGAACACGTCCACGCCCGAGAGGTCGAAGGTCGCGAACGGCCCCATGGCCATCCCCGCAGCCTTCATAACCGCATCGATGCGGGTCGGCGTTGCGCCTTCGGTGGCGAGGGCGATCGCCTCGCGCGAGTAGTCGAAGAACATCCGGTTGCCGATGAACCCGAACGCGTTGCCCGAGATGACGGCGACCTTCTTGAGCGTCTTGCCCAGCGCGATCGCGGTCTGGAGCGTCTGCGCCGAGGTGTCCTTGCCGCGCACGATCTCGAGCAGCTTCATGATGTTGGCCGGCGCGAAGAAGTGCAGGCCGACGACCTTGTCGGGGCGCTTCGTTTGGGCGGCCATTTCGTCGATGTCGAGCGTCGAGGTGTTCGAGGCCAGGATCGCTTCCGGCTTGACGGTCGCGTCGAGCTTCTGGAAGATCGTCCGCTTGAGATCCATCCGCTCGACGACCGCCTCGACGACGATGTCGACATCCTTGATCTCATCGTAGTCCGATTCGAAGGAGACGAGCTGGCTCTGCTGCCACGCCTGCTCCTGCGTCAGCCGGCCCTTCTTCACGTGGTACGAGAACGTCCCGAAG
>JBEKAU010000239.1:0-4955 GCA_050015755.1 Vulcanimicrobiaceae bacterium
GGCCCCGTTTCGTTTCCCCCGGGGCGCCGCGAGAGGGCGGTTCGGTAAAGATTTTTCGGTTCTGAGCGCTAGCGCACAGAGTGAGACCGCACAAGAAGTACGGGGGAGTGGTACCGACACGGCCCTCGCTTTATTCGGCAGCTTTCGGGACAGGGGTCCCGCTTGGTAGCCCGTACGGGTCAGTCTTGAAATTTTGGTTCACGAATCAGCCGAAAGACTGACGGCCCTTTGTGCAGATGGCCGATTTGCTCGCACCGGTGCGACCTACGTCGCACCGGATTTTCCCTTTCGGCGCGGCTGAGAACGAGCGCAGGAGTCCTTAACGCAATTCAAACACTTTGCCGCACGCCTCGCCGACCCGGCAAAAGTTTGGTGGTAGGGGCGACGCTGCACTCCCAAGTTGGGGCGCCGGAGGTTTTCAGGACCTTGGCATTCACTCGTATTGTGCGACGATCGTCGCGCGTGCTCGCCGCAGTGGCCATCACGGCCGTCACGCTCGCTGCCTGCGGCGGCCGCAGTTCGACCCTCCCGAGCACCGTGTCCCCGGGTGGGACCGGCCCGCAATCGACGGACCGTTCTGCCGCCTCGCTGAGCCCGCTCGTCTCCGTGCCCAAAACGTACGGCGCGCTCGCCTTCACCGACCAGGGTCGCCGCGCCGCGTCGGCGCCGGTCACCATCGCGGTAACCTTGCGCTACAACAACCAGGCGCAGCTCGACGCGTTCGTGGCCGCCGTGAGCGACCCGCACTCGGGCTCCTACCACCAGTTCCTCACGCCCGGCCAGTTCAACGCGCACTATGCACCGACGGTCGCCCAAGAGCAGAGCGTCGTCTCCGAGCTGCAGAAGGCCGGCTTCACGATTACGCAGCGGTTCGCGAATCGCACCGAGGTCGACGCAACCGCGTCGAGCGCGAACGTCGAGCGCGAGTTCTCGACCCAAATGCACACCGTCCAGCAAGGCACCTACGGCCAACGCTTCGCGAACCTGACGGCAGCGACGGTGCCGGCCACGATCGCATCGCTCGTCAGCGCGGTCTCGCTGAGCAACGTCGTCATCGCGCGCACCAAGATCCAGGAAACGACCGACGCAGCGTCCACGGACGACACGCCGGACGCGCGTCACAGCGCGACGCCGAGGCCGACGGCAACCCCGAAGCCCACGCCGACGCCGAAGCCGACGGCCACGCCGAAGCCGACCGCGACGCCCACCGCGACCGCGACGCCGACCACGGCGCCGACCGCGACACCGACGCCGGTCAGCGGCAGCGGCTGCACCGGAACGGCCGCCGATAACGGTCCGCTCACGAACTCCGACGGCACGCTCGCGACGGGTGTAGCCAAGGCATTCGACTTCCCGGTCCAGCACGGCTGCAACGGCGCCGGGTACACGGCCGCGGTCATCATCGACGACCCGGTGAATACCACCTACCTCAAGGACTACCTGAGCGGTGCAGGCGTCACCCAAACGGGCACCGTCACCAACGAGGCCGTCGACGGCGGCGGCAGCGGCGACGATCCGGAGACCGACCTCGACGTGCAGACGATCTCGGGTCTCGCGCCGGGCGCGAACATCATCGTCTACGACATCGGCTCGCTGACCGATCAGGCGATCGAAGCCGGCTACAACAAGGTGCTCAGCGACGCCAAGGCCAGCGTTGTCAACTCCTCGTTCGGCGGTTGCGAATCGAGCGACACGTCGTTCGAGAGCGCGACCAATTCGATCGCTGAGCAAGGCGCTTCGGAAGGCGTCACGTTCGCCGCGTCGGCGGGTGACACCGGAAGCGACGAGTGCGGCAGCGACGACAACAGCAAGGGCGTCAGCTCTCCGGCGGGCGACCCGTACTTCACCTCGGTCGGCGGCGTCAACTTCACCGAGACGAGCGCGGGCGTGCTCGAAACGGTCACCGCCGGTGATACGCCGTGCGGCGACGCGAGCGGCGTGTGCCAAGGCGGCGGTGGTGTCTCGACCGTCGTCGCACTCCCGAGCTGGCAGAGCGGCATCGCCGGCGTGATCACGTCGGGGCGCAACCAACCGGACATCTCGCTCCCGTTCGACCCGGTCGCGGTCTACACGGGCGGATCGTTCGCCGAGTACGTCGGTACCTCGTGGTCTTCGCCGCAGTTCGTCGCCCTGACGATCACGGCGAACGAAGAGCACGCGAGCAAGCTGGGCTGGGTCAACCCGACGCTCTACAGCTTGTTCTCATCGACCGGCTACGCGGACTACTACACGCCTTGCACCTCGGGCAACAACATCGCCTACACGTGCAGCGCGACCGAGTACAACCAAGCTGCCGGTATCGGCGCACCGAAGGGCTGGGCCTTGGCGCAAGCCCTCTAATCCTCCGAGAACGGGCGAACGGGGTCGTGCATGCGCACGGCCCCGTTTCGTTTTTCTCGACCGACTGAGCGGACGTTTGTCCGCGCGTCAACCGGGAATATTAAGATGATCTTATCCCGGAGCACCTCATTGAAGAATATCAACGCGACGCACTACGAGAACATCCCGGCGCGGCCGGACGACGCCAAGAAGCACAAATCGCTGGTGCACGCGACCATCGAAACACCGCAAGGAAGCCCGCACAAATACGCGCTCGACGCGCAGCTCGGCATCATCCAGCTGCGTGAGGTGCTGCCCCACGGAATGAAATGGCCGTTCGACTACGGCTTCATCCCGCAGACCCGCGGCGACGACGGTGATCCCCTGGACGTGTTGTTCCTGCTCGAGGCACCGACGTTTTCGGGATGCCTGATGCGCGCGCGCATTTTGGGCGTCGTCAAACACACGCAAGACGGCGTTCGCAACGACCGCTTCCTGTCGGCGCCCGAGCGTATGCCCGGGTGCTCCCTCGCGACCGACAAGTACGACGACATCGACGACGTCCCGAAGTCCACCCTCAAGCACATCGAATCGTTCTTGACGGAATATTCCGAGCGTGAAGGCCACGAGATCAAGCAGCTCGGCGTCGGCAACGCGAAGCAAGCGATCAGCCTCATCAAGGACGGGATCAAAGCCTACAAGCGCTAATGCACCGCGGATGACGATCGTTCGCGACGTGACGGCGCTCGCCGCAATGCGTGCGCGCTTCCGGGAGGACGGCTTCGTCGCGCTCGGCTCGTTGCTCACGCCGCCGGCGCGTCGCCGGGTCGACGCCGAGGCGAGCGCGTTGCTCGCGAGGCACGCCCAGCGGCGGGATCTGCGCATCGCCGTCACCGGCGGCTCTGCCCGTCGCTACGCGATCGCGTCCCGCGCCGATATCGCAACGGACGGCGTCCTCGTCCCGGCGGCGTACCGTTCGCGAGCGCTCGCGCGCGTGCTCGGCGCGATCGCCGGCGAGCCGATCGTGCCGGTGCCCCACCTCCCCGAGGAGTTCATCGCGACCCGCATGGAGCACCCCGGCGACGAGCACGGCTGGCACTGGGACGACTACCGCTACGCGCTGGTCTGGATCGTGCGCGCACCGGCCGCGGGCGCCGGCGGCGAGGTCGAGCTGGTACCGGACACGCGCTGGGACAAACGCGACCCCCGGGTCGCCGAACAGTTGCGCGGCCGCACGCCGTCTCGCTTCGCGCCCGTCTCGGACTCGGCGTACTTCCTGCGTGCCGACACAACGCTCCACCGGGTCGCGCCGCTGCTGCGCGATACCGTCCGCGAAGTCGTGACGTTCTCGTACACCACCCCCGCCGAAGTGACGCGTGCCGTCACCCACGAGACGCTGGACGCGATCCTCGTCGGATGAGGTGGACGTCACCGAATTCGTGCCAGCGGTATCCGGCGCGCATCGCGTGTCGGTAGGCCTCGCCAAGCCGCTCGGGCGCGAGAAACGCCTCGAGCATCGCGATGTGGCTCGCCCGCGGTTCGTGGAAGCCGGTCAGCAACCCGTCGACGAGCGGCGTCCGGTTGCGATCGACGACGAGCTCGGTGAGCCCCGCGCTCGCGCGCAGCGCGCCGTCGTCCTCGCGTGCGCTCTCGAGCGCCCGCACGACCGTCGTACCGATCGCGATGACGCTGCCGCCCGAGCGCTGCGCACGTTCGATCGTAGCGACGGTCGCGTGCGGCACGGCGAAGCGTTCCAGTGGCGGCGGCTCGCCGAGGTCGCCGCTTGCGACGCCGCAGTGCAAGGTAATGGCCGCGACATCGACGCCACGCTCTCGCAGCGCGGCCAGGACGCGCGGCGTGAACGGACGCGCCGCCGACGGCATCTCGGCTGAGCCCGGAATGCGCGCGAACACCGTCTGGTAGTCGGCGAGCGGGAACCGCTCGCGCACATACGCGTACGCGATCGGCCGTCCCGCGAGCACCAGCAGCTCCTCGACCGGCATGGCCGCATCGAAACGCGCGAGCCACAATCGTGGCTGCGTGCGGGCGAGCGGCGCCAGCAGCGTCACCGCGCCGTCGAACGGCAACCGGAAGCGCTCGGTTTCGGCCGCGGCGCCGCGCGGCTCGACGATCCACAGCGCGGCGCCGAGCCGAGTCGAGAGGTGGATCGTGATGACGCGGCCGTCACGCTCGGCGGTTGCGTCGAGCGCGGCCGGCATCGTCGCCGAGTCGTTGACGACAATCAGGTCGCCGCGGCGCAGCAGCGCCGGCAGGTCGCGAAACGCACGATCGTGCTCCCCGCCGGCGTCGCTGACCAGCAGCCGAACCTCGTCGCGCGCGCGACCTTCGCGCTCGATCGGATGCACGGCTTGGTTGCGCGCGTCGAGGATGATGCCGTCGTAGGCCTCGGCGATCACGCCACCGGCTCCGCGAGACGTTCGGCAAGGGCGATGCGGAGCAGCCCCGGGTCGGCGCCGACGATCGCGTCGACGAGGACGCGCGCCACGTCGCGCGGGCGCAGCAGTCCGGCGGCGTCGGCGTCCGGGATCGCCTCGCGATGCATCGTCGTGTCCATGTCGCCCGGATCGACGAGCAGGATCGGCTGCTGCGGCCGCTCTTCGGCGAGCACGAACGTC
>JBEKAU010000240.1:0-4951 GCA_050015755.1 Vulcanimicrobiaceae bacterium
GTCGACGAGCACGGTGCACGCCCCGCACTGTCCCTGGTCGCAGCCCTTCTTCGTCCCGGTCAACCCGAGCCGCTCGCGCAACGCGTCGAGCAGCGTGACGCGCGGCTCGATCATGAGCGGATGCACGGTCCCGTTGACCGCCAGCGTGACCGCAACCGGCCGCGGCCCCCGCGGCGCCACAACAATGGCGACGATCGCACGAGCATCCGCGAGGCGCGGACGAAGTCCGACGCCGAACGCGATCGCCGGGAGCGCCACACCCACCACGAACCGGCGGCGCGTAACCTTGCCAGACTGCACCAGTGATCCTCCCTGAAAAGATCACTGGTGGTATACCCGTTCGGGGCGCGTGTACGCTAGGGAGCCGTCGGCCTCCGGCGTGCGCCACCTTCGGTGCGCGGCGGGAACGGGATCGCCCCGGTCCCCGGCGTCCCGACGGTCGTATAGGTAGCACCGGTACGCAGGGCGACGACGAATCCGTCGCGCGCATTCGCCGGCTCGTCAGCCCACCTTCGCGAGGGACCGAAGCAGACTTCCAGCACGTCGCCGACCTTGACGGCCTTCAGAAACGTCGTCCCGTTGTCGTCGCCCCACACCTCGAGCGTCGTACCGTCACGCAGCGTCAGCTGGCCAACTTCATAATGCGCCGGACCGGTCGGCTGTCGAATCGCGCTAACCAGACCCGCATCACAGAGCATTTTCGAGTCACCATTTCAAGCGGCGCGGTAATTGCGCCGCGATTTCGTCGGGCGTGAGCTCAATGACGCCATGATACGCGACATGGCCGATGTAGTCGTCGGCCAAGAACGGTCGCGGTCCGGGGACGACTCGTGCATGGAATCCGGCCCGGTCACCCCACTGCGCGCGATGCTCGATCGAAAAGCCCGCCGAGCGGAACATCGCCATCACGGTGGAGACCGTCGGCCCATGCCAATTCGAGTAGTCGTTGTTGATCGCGTCTCGCTCGTAGAAGAACATAACGTTCTCAAAGCCCGGCGGCGGATTGGACAAGTTGATGTTCGCGACGTGCGTCTCGACGAACACGCGATCCTTCGCGACCTCGCGCACGCGATCGATCGCGAGCAACGGATACCGCATGTGATAAAGCACCCCGGAGAATATCACGATGTCGAATTGGCCAATGACGGCGGGATCAAGCTCGTAGGGCGAGGACTCGAAGAATTCGATCTTGGACCCGAGATAGTCGCGCAGCAGGCGGATCGTACTGCGCATCTGGACGTCCTGCGCCACGACGCGGGCAGCGTTGCGCCGCTCGCAGACGAAGCTGATTGCACCGTCGAATGCGCCGATGTCCAGCACGCTCAGGCCCGTCATATCTTCCGGCAGACCGAGTCGCTGCAGGAGCAGCTCGACATCGGCCTGGCCGGGCGTGAATAGCCCCGGCTCGATCTCCCACTTCTGCAACCAGACGTATTCTTGCATCTGCGCGACCAAAGATTCACGAGCCAACGACGACGGCATACGCTACATATCGGTCGGGGTTGCTCTCTGGCTGAGCGGGTCTCTACTATGGTTCGTCGTCGGCGGCGCCGGCGACGAAGACGCCCGGCGTGCGCACGACCACGCGGTCGTGGCGCGCGTCGAAGCGGACCGTCGAGCCGAAGGCCGTCGCGATCGTCGCGCTGGCGACCATCGTCCGGCCGCGCACGGTGAACGGCGCGTGGGCGAGCGTGATGCGGTGCCCGTTGAGGTTGGCGCGATCGGTGCCGGCGTGCATGACGAGCAGATCGGCGCCCTTGCGGACGGCGATCGCGCCGCTGCGCGCGTCGAAGGTCATCTGCGCACCGGAGGCCTCGGCCACTGCTCGCAGCGGCAGGAAGGCGCGGCCGTCGACCGTCGTCACCGGAGGGACTTCCGAGGCGATCCGCTGCCCGTCGACGCTGACCGTGGCCGGCGTCGAGAGGGCGACCGCCAGCGACGCGATCGAGGCGATCACGGCGGTGGCGATGACGAGACGCAGGCTAGGCAGGCGTTGGCTCACGATTGACCTCGTGGAGAAAGTCCGGGTATTGTTCCCGGATTACCTTCTCTATTTCTTCACGAAGTTTCGCCAACAGTTCGACTTCTGGATAGGTGCCGACCAGCTCACCCTTACGATAAATCGCTCCCTTGCCCTTACCGCCGGCGATCCCGACGTCGGCCATCTTCGACTCGCCGGGGCCGTTGACGACGCATCCCATGACGGCGACCTTGACCGGCGCCGTGTACTCCTTGGCGATCGCCTCGACCATCCGGGCCAGGTTGACGACCTCGATCTCGGCCCGACCGCACGAGGGGCAGGCGGTGATCTCGAAGCCCTTCTCGCGGATCTGGAGGGCCTTGAGGATCCCCCAGGCGACCGGGACCTCCTCGACCGGGTCGGCCGCCAGCGAGACACGCAGCGTGTCGCCGATCCCCTCGAAGAGCAGCACGCCCAGGCCGATCGAGGAGCGGATCGTCCCGTCGAACGGGAGCCCGGCCTCGGTCACGCCCAGGTGGAGCGGATAGGGCAGGCCGCGCTCGTCGAGCGCCTTGGCCAGCATTCGGTACGAGTAGATCGTGGTGACCGCGTCGTGGGCCTTGACCGAGATGATGACGTCGGTGTGGCCCAGCTCTTCGAGGATGTCGACGTGGCGCATCGCCGAGGCGACCAGCGCCTCGGGGGTGTTGCCGAACTTCTCCTCGAGGTCGCGCGCCAGCGAGCCCATGTTGACGCCGATGCGGATCGGGGTCTTGGTCTCCAGCGCCCGCTGGACGACTTCGATGGTCTTCTCGCGGCTGGTGATATTGCCGGGGTTGAGGCGCAGCTTGGCGACCCCGGCATCGAGCGCGGCGAGCGCCATCTTGTGATCGAAGTGGACGTCGGCGACGATCGGGACCGGCGAGCGGGCAACGATGTGCGGCAGCCCGGCGGCGTCCTTGGGGTCCTGGCAGGTGACGCGAACGACCTCGCAGCCAGCCATCGCCAGCGCGTAGACCTGCTCGAGCGTCTTCTCGTAGTCGGCGGTGTCGGTGGTCGTCATCGACTGGACGACGACCGGATGGTCGCCGCCGATCCAGACCTTCTTCGCGTCCTTCGACCAGCTCGATTTGTTCTCGAGGAGAATCGGCTTGGTCTTGCGCCGCAAGCGGATCATGATGCGAACTCTACCAACTGCACGATGAGTACAACCTTATAGACGACAGAGGCGACTAGAACGCGGCGCCGCCCGTGAGGGCGCTGGCGACGTCGCGGAACGAAATGACCAGCATCAGGACGATCAAGACGGCGATACCGCCGACGTGGACCAGCGCTTCCTTCTCCGGATCGACGGGTTTTCCACGCAGCATCTCCACCACGATGAACGCACCGCGGCCGCCGTCGAGTGCCGGGATCGGCAACAAGTTGAAGATCCCGAGCGAGATCGAGATCATCGCCGCGATCGCGATGAAGTAGAACGGCCCGAACTGCTGTGCGGTCATCGAGGCCCGCGCCATCCCGATCGGTCCCTGGACCTGGCCGGCGACGGTCGCCGGATGGGTGATCAGGCCCCCGAGGGCGCCGAACGTCGCCGTCCAGACGAACGCGAACTCGTGGGTGGTGTACTGCCAGGCCTCGCCCGCGTTGACGCGCTGCGTCGAGGGCAACGGCTGAAAGCCGAGGTGGCCGTCCTTCATATCGCCGGGCATCCCGACCGGCGTCAGATCGGCGCTCGCCGTCGCGCCGTTGTGCTCGTAGGTGACCCGCAGGTGGTGCCCGAGCGAGCCGTGGATGGTCTGGACCAGTTGGGCGCCGTTGCGCATGGCGACACCGTCGATCGCGACGATCCGGTCGCCGCTCTGCATCCCTGCCTTCGCCGCCGGGAAGCCCGGGACGAGCTGGTAGACGGTGGTGGTCGGGATCTCGCCCGGCGTCCCGAAGACCAGCGCCGCGCCGAAGAGCAGCACGATCGCGACGATGAAGTTGGCGACCGGCCCGGCCAGCACGATGGCCAGGCGCGTGAGCGGCGTCTTGGCTTGGAAGTTATCGGGATCGTGCTCGGCGGCGGAGCGGAACTCGCGCTGCTGCTCGGCCTCGGACTTACCGTCCTCACCCTTCATCTGGCAGTAGCCGCCGATCGGCAGCACGTTGAGGCGATAGTTGGTCCCGCTGCGCGGCGAGGTCCACTTGGCGAGCGTCGGTCCCATCCCGACCGCGAAGTCGGTCACCCGCACGCCCGACCGGCGGGCTACCAGAAAGTGCCCGTACTCGTGGAGGACCACGAGGACAGAGAGCATCAGCAGATAGGCGACGATGCGTTCGGCGGCGACGAAATGTTCGGCGGTCATGAGCTCCGTACGGATCCGGCCGCTCGCGCGTCGACGAACGCTCGCGCTGTTTCACGAGCCGAGCGATCTGCCGCGCGCACGGCTTCCAGACTCAAATCTCTCGTATCGACCCGACCCAGCGCGGTTTCGATGCACGGGGCGATCTCACCGAACCGTAACTCCCCCTCGACGAAGGCCGCCACGGCGACCTCGTTGGCGGCCGAGACCACGGCCGGCGCCGTCCCACCGCGTCGCAGCGCCTCGTAGGCCAGGGCCAGGCACGGGAAGCGCTCGAGGTCGGGCCGCTCGAAGGCCAGCGTCGTCGCCGGCGCCCCGCGTTCGCCGCCGATGGCCGCCAGCGCGTCCTCGAACGGCCGGTCGACCAGCCGATCGGGGTAGGCCAGCGCGTAGCCGATCGGAAGCCGCATGTCCGGGGGCGCCAGCTGGCCCAGCACGTTGCCGTCGGTGAACACGACGAAGCCGTGCGCGACCGAGGTGCGGTGGACCAGCACTTGGACGCGGTCGCCGGGGATGCCGAACAACTGCGAGGCCTCGATGACCTCGAGCCCCTTGTTCATCATCGTCGCCGAGTCGATCGTGTTCTTGACCCCCATCGACCAGGTCGGGTGCGCGAGCGCGTCCGCCACCGTCGCGTTGGCCATCT
>JBEKAU010000241.1:0-4946 GCA_050015755.1 Vulcanimicrobiaceae bacterium
ATCGCCGCGCGCTTCGGCGACCCACCCGCTCAGCGCGAGACCGCGCGCGAACCAGATCCCCTTCGCTTCGTCGAGCGCCTTGGCGAGCCAACGATCCGCGACCTCGAGACGGCGCTGCGCATACGCGGCCCACGCTGCCCAGTACGCGGCCTCCGCGCGCGCCTCGCCGGCCGGCGCCTCGCGGTGCGTCGTTTCCAACGCACGCACGCCGGCATCGTGCTCGCCGTCCAAGAACGCGGCGATCCCCGCCAGTGCGCGCACCGTGACGTCGGTGGGATCGCGCTGCGCGAGAAGCGCCAACCGGGCGCGTGCGGCCGCGGGCTCGTTGAGGCGCAGTTCCGCGCGCGCCGCGAGGATCGCCCCGGCGCGATCGCTCCCCGCTCGCACCTCGGGACGCACTGCCAACGTCTCGAGCGCTTCGCGATAGGCGCCTGCCTGGAACAAACGCAGCGGGTCCGCCGGGTCGGAACGCAAGGCCCGGATCGGTTTCGCCATAGTTACGAAGAGAGGAGCGGCATGACCGGCCCCTCTTCCTGCCGGCTGAACGAAATCTGTCAGGTCGGCGAGACGAGCTCGAGCGCCGCGCCGGCCCACAGCGGGCCGGCGGCTTCGATCACGCGCCGGCGATGGCGCCGGCCGGCCTCGGCCGCACGGTCGGCGAGTGCCGGGTCGACGTCGCGCACCGCCGCGGCCAGCTTTTCATACGAGAGGTGGACCTGGTCGGGCACGCGCATTTCGGCCCCCTCGATCAGCGCGAAGGCCTCGTGGGCGAGCGCCTGCGCAACGTCGCTCGGCTGCGAGAACGCCGCCAGCCGCGCGCGCGTGAGCCGATCGAGAAACGCTGCGCGATCCTCGTCCGGCAGGGTGGGGAACCGTTCGGCGAAGGCGAGCGCCGCATGGCGGTCGTCGCTGCGCCCGGTTGCGAGCCGTACGTCGACGACCGTCGCCAGCGTCATCGCCACGCACGGCGTATTGAATGCCCACGGTGAGTGCATCAACCATTCGCACTCGGTCAGCGCGCTGTTGAGATCGCCGGCCGCCGCGTAGGTGTGCGCCAGCGCCTGATGCACCGACCATTCGAGCTGGCCGAGCGGGAAGGGCCCCTGGGTGCGGCGGCGGCGGACGCCGGCGATCAGTCGCAGCGCGTCGTGACAACACTCGACCGCGCTATCGAGCCGCTGCACCGCGTAGTAGAACGACCCGACGGCGTAGTGCGCCTGTGCCTCGAGGATCGGACCGGCCAGCACCGCGGCCTGACGTTGCTGCTTGACCCAGTGGTGACAGTCGACGAAGCGCAACATCCGTCGCGTGGCGTCGGCGGCGCGCTGCGCGAGCATCGAGGCCGCGGTCCACTCGCCGGCCGCAGTCGCGCGCGCGTACGCCTCGCTCGCGAGCGCAAGTGCCGCCTCACTCTGCCCGTCGCTGAACACGAGCGCGCGTAAGTTCACCGCTTCGAGCTCGCTGCCCAGATCCTGGTCGCGCGTCGCTTCGTCGGCGGCGTGGCGCGCCACCGCGCTCGCCGCTTCGATGTGCCCCAACCGCCAGAGCGCGTTGCCCATCGTCACCAGCATGCGCGCGCGGGTCGTTTCGCCGGCAGTGCCGGCACTGAGATCGAGCGCGCTCTCGAGCGAGCGCAACGCCGCGCTGAATTGTCCGGCCTGATACTGCGCGTTGCCGCGCGCGACGTACAGCTCGCGCAGCAGCCCGGTCGCCTGTGCCGAGGTCGCGAGCGGATCGAGCAGTGCGACGCCGGCGTCGAACGCGTCGATCGCGCTGCCCCACGCCGCGAAACCGGCGTAGTCGCGGCCGGCGTCGGCGAATGCCTGCGCCGCCTCCCGTTCGCGTCCGAGCGTCACCAGATGTTCGGCGATCCGGACCTTCGCACTGGGGTGCTCGTGCAGCGCGAGGCGTTCGGTGATCCGCGCGATCGTCTGCTGCCGGCGCACCGAAGTGAGCCGCCGCGTGGCAACTTCACCGAACAGCCGAAACGCAAAGCGGCACGGCGCGCGCTCGAGGATGCCGAACTCGATCAGCCGTTCGCGCGCTTCGCCGACACGCTCGATGCTCCACTCGAGCAGCGCGACCAAATCGTCGTCGTCGAGCTGCGGCTCGAACGCGAGCAGCTCGGCAACGCGGCAGGCGTCGCTGCCTGCGACCTGCAGCTGCTCTTCAAAGCGCCGCTCGACGGCGCGCGGGAAATGCGGCGCGAGTGCCGGCGCGCCGGCGGAGGTGCCGGCCAGCCGTTGGATCTCGGCGTCGAGCAAGAGCGGGTGACCTTGCGCGCGCGGCCACACCGCGTCGCCGAGCCGGCGCGCGTCCTCGCTCGCGAAGCAGCGGGCGAGCGCACGAGCGACTTCATCCGGCGAGAGCGGGCCCAATTCCAGTTCGCGCGCGTCGGGATACGCTTCGCGCGCAGCAGCGACGCCGTCGGGGCGGGTCGCGGTCACGACCCGCTCGCCGGTGACCAGGCTCTCGGCCAAGCCGGGAACGGCGCGGCGCGCCTCCTCGAGCAGCGCCGACTTGCCGATGCCGGCCAAGCCGATGACGATCAGCGCGCTCGGTGAGCCCGGGTCGGCGAACCAGGCGGCGATCTCCGCCAGCTCGCTCGCCCGTCCGACGAACCCCGGCGCGGCGATCGGCGCCGTGCGCTCGCGCGCGCCGACGCGCACCGCGAGCTCGGTGCTCGGCGCGCTGCCAACCACGGCGAGCGCCGCCGCATAGCGATGGTAGACGAGCTGCGCCTCGCGCCGGTTGCCCGCCCGCAGCGCGTCCTCGATGACGACTTGGTAGGCGTCGCTGCAGTACGGGTCGAGCAACAGGACGCGGTTGGCGAGCGCGGCCGACGGATGCTGAACCAGCTCGGCGCGCAGCATGTCCTCGTATCGGGCGGCGAGCCGGTCACGCAGCTCGGCGGCCCAGGGAGCGTAGTCGCCCGGAAGGAGCTCGCCGCGATAGAGCACGAGGGCCCGTTCGCGCTCGGCCGGGACATCGGCGGAATAGCGTTCGAACTCGCCGGCGTCGACCGCGCTGCTCGCGACCCAGCGCACGACCTCACGTCCGACCTCGACGACGCGGTCCGGCTCGATGCCGGCGTCGCGGAACGCCTTGCGGATCGATGAGAGTGCCGTCTTGAGGTTGTTGCGCGCGCTGGTGGGATCGGCGTCGGGCCAGAACTCGCTCATGACCGCCTCGCGGCGCACGTGCGTACCCGGCCGCCCGGCAAGATAGGCGAGCAGCGAGCGCGCTTTGACGGTCGCCGGGGCTGTCAGCGGCGTACCATCGACCGCCAGCTCAAATCGGCCCAGCAAACGAAGCTCGACGTTTACGATCGATTTACCGCTGGGTGCTACGACATGCGGAACGTTTCGGGGACGGGTGCCGAGCGGTTCGCCAACTGAGGAGTCACGTCGTATGCGCTCTGGGGTGATAGCTATTACCCTCGGTTGTTTTTGCTGTTTCGTCAGTGCATGCAGCGGCGGCGGGACGACTACGGTCACGCCGGCCGCTACCACGGTAACGCCGAGTCCGACCCCGGGGGCGAGTGCAACGCCGTCGCCGGTCACCTCTCCGTCGCCGTATGCGCTCGCTGCGGGCGACACGTTCGTCTACGCCGGACAGCTGATACAAAGCTTCCAGACCTTTACCGAGATCACCCCTCCGGGTACCCCGTCACCGGAACCGATCGCGACCATCACGACGAACGTCACGCAGACGGTCACCGTCCTGCCGAATCAGACGTTCAACAGCACCGCCGGGTTGACCGACCTGCACGACGCCGAGACCGACGCGCAGAACACCGGCCTGAAGACGACGACGTCGACCACCGACGCGTACGAAGCGCTCTCGGCGACCCAGCTGCTCGGCTACGGCTCGCAGTTCGCCGACGAAGCCGGCGACACACAGACGACGCTCGCATCGCCGGCCGACATTCTCGATCAGCTTCCCGAGACGGCAGGCGCACAGTGGGCCAATGGTCCTGGCGCGACGATCGACGAGGCCGTCGCCGGGAATTCAACCGGTTCGCCGATCACCGTCGTGCGCACGGTCAACAACGACGGCACGTACAGCGAGAAGACGACCTATCCGCCGAACTATGCGATCGCCGGCGCCGACGGCATCGGCAACATTCAAGAGAACAGCGACGGCAGCGGCACGTTCTCGTTCGAAGCCAACGGCTCGGCGCTCACGATCACGTACAGCCCGCCCGAACCGCAGGCCTCGGGTCCGCCGTTGATCACCATCAACGAGTACGACGGACTCGACACGACCGTCACCCCGGCGGACACCTTCCAGGTTCCGACCTGGTACGGCAACGCGCCGGCGCTCTACGGCGAGACCGACCTCGACGCGGGAACGCAGACCGTCCCGGCCGCGTGCGGCTTGGGCTCGGCGTTCCCGACGCAGGCGACCGCGCTCGTGCAGACGATCGCCAGCACCGACACGATCATCGGCTATACCGAACAGCAGACCACGACGCGCTACGTCGCGCCCGGGTACGGTGTGCTGTGCACGGCCTCGACGCAGACGCAGACGTCCTACTATGACTTCAGCGGCGATCAGGCATTCGCGTTCACCGAAACACCACCGCTGGAGATCGCCACCACCACCGAGACGCTCGGCCTGCAGCCGAGCTCGCAGATCGCCGGCGCACCGAGCGCCGCATCGAGCGCCGCGCGCCGCAAAGGCACTGCGGCAGCGGCCCGGACGGTTCTCGCTCCCGACGTCGGCGCCGTCTTGCACGCGCGCTTCGAGCGGGCCGTCTTCGCCGCGCGAGTGAGCCGCCTGACGCAGCTCGCTCGGAAAGCCGCCACGCACCTGCGCCGAGGAGGACACCTGTGAACCGCACTGCTCGCGCGACCGCGCTGAGCCTGACCCTCGCGTTCGCGCTCACCGCTTGTAGCGGCGGCGGCGGACACGCCGGCTCCGCGCTTCCCGCTACCACGACG
>JBEKAU010000242.1:0-4929 GCA_050015755.1 Vulcanimicrobiaceae bacterium
CGCCACCCGAGCACCGCGCCGAGGTGCTATCGGCATACTTCGTCGCCGGGTATCTCGGCTTCAGCCTACCGGCGTTGATCGTCGGCATCGCGGCGAATTCCGTCGGCCTGTACGCCGCGATCACCGGCGCCGCGATCGTCCTCGGCATGATTGCGATTGCCGCGATGCTCGTCACGCGCGACGGCAATCTGCGCGCGTCACCGGCCCAAACGTAGCAAGTCAAGCAAGCAATCTCGGAGGGCTGCGCCGACGTCTCGCCGGAGAGCCCAAGGTGTCCGAGGAACAGGTTTACGATTATCGCGCGGTCGAGCGCGGCTGGCAGGAGCGGTGGGAGCGCGAGGGCATCTATCGCGTCCGCGATGACGACCCGCGCCCGCCGTACTACGTGCTCGAGATGCTGCCGTATCCGTCGGGCGACCTCCACGTCGGACACGCGAAGAACTACACGCTCGGCGACGCGATCGCGCGCATGCAGCGGATGCGCGGCTACAACGTCATGCACCCGATGGGCTTCGATGCCTTCGGGCTGCCGGCGGAAAACGCGGCGATCCAGCGCGGCATCGACCCGGAGACCTGGACGCGGCAGAACATCGCCAACATGGAGCGCCAAATCCGGCTGATGGGGACCAGCTACGACTGGACCCGCGAACTGGCGTCCTGCGACCCGGAGTACTATCGCTGGAACCAGTGGTTCTTCGTGCGCTTGTTCGAGCGCGGTCTGGCCTACAAGCGTGAGGCGCCGGTCAACTGGTGCCCGATCGACCAGACCGTGCTGGCCAACGAGCAGGTCGAAAACGGCAAGTGCTGGCGCTGCGGGGCGATCGTCGAGCGTCGCAACTTGGCGCAGTGGAACTTCAAGATCACCGACTATGCCGATCGTCTGTTGGCCGGCCTCGACCGGCTCGACGGGTGGCCGGACCGCATCCGCACGATGCAGCGCAATTGGATCGGCCGCAGTGAGGGGACGACGTTCTCGTTCGACGTCGAAAACCTCGAAGGCTCGACGATCAGCGTCTACACGACCCGCGTCGACACGATCTACGGCGTGACGTTCCTGGCGCTCGCGCCGGAACACCCGGTCGTCGAGCAGATCATGGAGCGCTTCCCGAAGTCGCGCAAGCGCATCGAGGAGTTCGCCGCGACGCTGCGCAGCAAGAGCGAGCTCGAGCGCACGCAGCTGATGGAAAAGACCGGCGTGCCGACCGGCGCGTACGCGATCAACCCGCTCTCGCGCGAGAAGGTCCCGATCTGGGTCACCAACTACGTCTTGGCCGAATACGGCACCGGCGCGGTGATGGGCGTGCCGGCGCACGACGAGCGCGACTTCGAATTCGCGCAGAAGCACGCGCTGCCGATCATGCAGGTCATCACGACCGCCGACGGCTCGCTACGCTCGCCGTTGACCGAAGCGTACGTCGAGGACGGCAAGCTGATGGCCTCCGACGAGTACAGCGGAATGAAGTCGGCCGTCGCGCGGCGTGCGATCACGGCGCGGCTCGAAGCGATGGGCCGCGGCCACGCGACCGTCGCGTACCGTTTCCGCGACTGGCTCGTCTCGCGCCAGCGCTATTGGGGCACGCCGATCCCGATCGTCTACTGCCCCGAACACGGCGCCGTTGCGGTCCCCGACGATCAGCTGCCGGTGCTGCTGCCGAAGGCGGTCAAGATCACCGGTCAGGGCTCGCCGCTCGCCAACGATCCGGCCTTCATCGAGACGACCTGCCCCACGTGCGGCGGCCCCGCCAAGCGCGACGCCGACACGATGGATACGTTCGTCGACTCGTCCTGGTATTTCGTGCGCTATCTCGATGCGCACAACGCGACCAAACCCTTCGATCACGACATCGCCTCGCACTGGATGCCGGTCGACCAGTACATCGGTGGTGCCGAGCACGCCGTGCTGCACCTGCTCTACGCGCGCTTCTTCTACATGTTCCTGGTCGACCAGGGATACGTGAGCGGTGACGACGAGCCGTTCACGCGGCTGTTCAACCAGGGAACGCTGCTGCGCGGCGGCGAGAAGATGTCGAAGTCACGCGGCAACGTCGTCGGAATCGACGAGACCGTCGACACCTACGGCGTCGACGCGATGCGGCTGTTCTTGCTCAAGGCGGCCCCGCCGGAAGATGCGCTCGAATGGACCGACGAGGGGATCGTCGGCCGGGTGCGCTTCATCCAGCGCGTGTGGCGGGCAGCCGAACCGCTGGCGAAGGCGGCACGCGCCGTCCCGCTCGACCGGCTGCCGGAGTCGCGCGGTGGGTGGCAACGCGACCTGGTGCGCGCGTTGCACGTCGCGCTCGACTCGGGCCGCGGCGAGACCGAGACGCGGCGCTTCCACTTCAACGTCACCACCGCCAAGCTCGACGAACTGGTGAACCTGCTGACGAGCGCGTTGCGCGAGCCGGGCGCGGCTACCGATCCGGCGCTGCTCTACGTCGTGCACGCACTGCCGATCGTGCTGGCGCCGTTCGCACCGCATCTGGCCGACGAGCTGTGGTCGCGGATGGGCTACACGACGAGCGTGCACGTCGAGCGCTGGATCGCGACCGCGCCCGAGGCGCTGGCCGTCGAGGAGATCACGCTGGTCGTGCAGGTGAACGGCAAGGTCCGCGCGCGCATCACGGTCGCGCCCGGCATCGCCGAAGAGGTGGCCTTCGACCTCGCGATGGCCGAGCCGAACGTCACCGCGCAGACCGACGGCAAACAGGTGCGCAAGCGCATCTTCGTCCCCGACAAGCTGCTCAACATCGTCGCCGCGTAGCGTGCGCGCGCCCGAGGTGTACGGTGCGCACGTCGTCGCCGTCGAGCCGCACGGGCTCGACCCGATCGACGCGCGCGAACGGCACGGGCGCCCGCGCGATCTGTTCTTTCTCTGGTTCGGGGCGAACGCCGAGACGGCGACGTTCGCCGTCGGCATTCTGACCGTCGCGCTCTACGGCACCTCGCTGCGCGGCGCGATCCTCGGCGTGGTGCTCGGCAATCTCGCCGCCTACTCGATCGTCGGACTGCTCTCGCGCGCCGGCCCGCGTTACGGCGTCCCCCAGATGGTCGCCTCGCGCCTGGCGTTCGGACGCGACGGCAACCTCGTCCCCGCCGTGCTGGCGTTCCTCGCCGGCGTCGGCTGGTTCGCGGTCTCGAGTTTGTTCGGCGCGCAGGCCCTTGCGGCGCTCACGCACCTCTCGTATCAGGTCGCACTGCTGCTGGTGCTTGCGGTGCAGATCCTCATCGCCGTCTACGGCCACAATGCGATCCACCTCTTCGAGCGCGTCGCGAGCATCGCGCTGGTGATCGGCTTCGTCGTCGTCGCGACGGCGACGGTCGCGACCGCGCGGTTCGACGCGCCGTTCGACCCCAACGCCCCGTTCGCCGGCGGCGGCGAGCTCGGCGGGATCATCTTCTCGGCCGCGCTCGCCTTCGCGTACGCGGTCGGCTGGGGCCCCTCGGCGTCCGACTATTCGCGTTATCTGCCGGAGGGAAGTTCGCCGCGTGCGGTCACGTGGTGGGCCGCACTCGGCGGTTTTCTGCCCTCGACGATCCTCGAAGTGCTCGGCGCCGCCGCGGTGACCGCGACCCATACGATCGGCCTGGCCAGCGCGACGCCGGCGCAGACGATCACGCTGCTCGCGCACGGCAGCCTGCTGGTCACCGGGGTCGGCCTGGGCACGGTGTTGCTCGGCACGGTCGCGGCCAACACGATGAACCTCTACTCCGGCGCGCTGGCGGGCCTGGTTGCGTGGGATCCGCACCGGCGGCTCGGGCAGGCGCTGCTCGCGGGCGCGATCATCGCCGCGTTGACGATCGCGGTGCTGGCCGCGGCGCGGGTCAACGATCCGACCATGCACGCCGGCCCCGGCTGGATCGCGGCGGCCGCGCTCGCCGCCGCGGCGCTGACCTTCGCGGTCGTGCGCTGGACCCTGGCGCGCTGGCAAGGCGCGATTGCGGTCGGCGTGCTCGGCGGGGCGCTGGCGATGGCGAGTGCCGATCCGAGCGCGACCGCGCACCTGTACGGCAACTTCCTTGGCCTGCTCTCGGTGTGGGCAGCGCCGTGGGCAGGGGTCCTGATCGCTGCCTGGCGGCGGCCGACCACGCGCGCCGTCGATCTCGGCGCGGTCGTGGCCTGGCTGGCGGGGATCGCCGCCTCGCTGCCCTTCTGGCAGCAAGCCTGGTATGTCGGCCCGATCGCCGCCGCCCACCCGCAGCTGGGGGACATCTCCTACTTCGTCGGCTTCGTGGTCGCGTTCGCGGTGCGGGAAGCCTCGGCGCGCGCGTCGCAGTCGCGGCCATGAAGCACCTCCGGACCGCTGCGGTCGCCGCCTTCGCCTTCGGCGCCGGCCTCGCCGCCGCGCACCTCACCTCGGCGGCGCGCGCCGCCGCACCGCCGCTCACGCCGGCGGTGATCGACGTCGGCGCGATCGCGCCCGCTGATCTCCCGCCGCCCACCGCGACCAACCCGAACCTACGCAGCAAGACGTTCGTCGTCGCCGACGGCGCGACGATGCAAGTGCAGATCGGTACCGTCGGCAAGCACTTTCACGCCAACGCCAACGAGATCCAGTACGTCGTCTCGGGCGGCGGCACCGAATGGCTCGGCGATCGTCAGGTGTCGCTGCACCCCGGGTTGCTGCTGATCATCCCGGAAGGGACGCCGCACGGCGGCACGACCGATCCGAATCTCAAGCTGCTGGCGGTCAAGACCCCGCCGCAGGATCCAACCGACGTCCACCCGGTTCCCTGAGCGCTACCCCGCCGGGACGCGCTCGCGGAAGTAGTCGTAGGTCAGGCGCATCCCCTCGAGGAGCGGGACCTCGGCGTGCCAGCCGAGTTCCCGCTTCGCCTTCTTGGGATTGAAATAGATCTCGCGCGCGTCGCCCGGTCGGCGAGGCGCGTGCGTCACCGGTGCTTCGAAGCCGGCGACGTCAACTAACGCCT
>JBEKAU010000243.1:0-4922 GCA_050015755.1 Vulcanimicrobiaceae bacterium
CGCGAACCAATGCGGAACTCGAGGAGCGTCTTGCGGCGCGCACGATCGAGCGCGACGGTATCGCTCGTGACGAGGCGCGCACCGAGTTAGCGCGCACGAATGCCGAGCTCAAACAGCGCCTCGCCGAACGCACGATCGAACGCGATGACGTCGCGCGTGACGAAGCGCTCGCCGAGCTGGCCCGTACGAACGCGGAACTCAAAGAGCGCCTCGCCGAACGTACGATCGAACGCGACGATGTCGCCCGCGGTGTCGCGCTCGCCGAGCTGGCCCGCACCAACAAGGCGGAAGAGCAGCTGCGGCTGCACGCCGGCGAGCTCGAAGCGCTCAACGCGGAGTTGGAGAGCTTTAGCTACTCGGTCTCGCACGATCTGCGCGCCCCGGTGCGCGCGGTGCTCGGCTACACGCGCGCGATCGTCGAGGACTATGGTTCCTTGCTCGACGCAGAGGGCCGGCGGCTCCTTTCGGTCGTCGAGGGCGAGGCCTCGCGCATGGGCGATCTCATCGACGACCTGCTCGCGTTCTCCCGGCTCGGGCGAGAGCCGATGGCCAACGTCTTCGTCAATATGTCGCGCCTCGCACGCGACGTGGTCGATGAGCAGCTCCCCGCTGCCCGCGAAGGGGCGTTGCGGATCGACGTCGTCGACTTGCCCGGCATACGTGGCGACAGCGTCCTGTTGCGCCAAGTGTGGGTGAACCTGATCTCCAACGCGATCAAGTATTCGAGTAAGGCGAAGGCTCCCGAGGTCCACATCTGGGCGACGACCGAGCCGGCACGGACGGTCTACCATGTGCGTGACAACGGGGTGGGCTTTGACATGACGTACGCAAACAAGCTCTTCGGCGTCTTCCAGCGGCTTCACCGGACCGAGGAGTTCCCCGGCACGGGGGTCGGTCTTGCGATCGTCATGCGGATCGTACAACGGCACGGCGGTACGGTGTGGGCAGACGCCCGCATCGGTGAGGGCGCGACGTTTTCGTTCGCCTTGCCCAGCGGTGGCGGCGAGTGAACGACCCATTCGAGAACGTCGAGTTGCTGCTCGTCGAAGACAACGAGCACGACGCGGAGATGACGATGCGCGCCTTGAAGAAGGGGCGCCTGTTGAACAAGCTCTTCTGGGTGAGAGACGGCGTCGAAGCCCTGGACTTCGTTCACTGCACAGGTTCTTTTGCGAGCCGGGACCCGTCCCGCTTGCCCAAACTCGTGCTGCTCGATCTGAAGATGCCGCGCCTGAACGGCATCGATGTGCTGCGCGAGCTGAAGTCGCACGCGGCGACCAGCGCGATTCCGGTCGTCATCATGACGTCGTCCGATCGAGACCGCGACATCGCGGAGAGCTATAGCCTCGGCGTGAACGGCTACGTGACCAAACCGGTTCAGCTCGCATCCTTCATGGAGACAGTGGCACAAATCGGCATGTATTGGTTGCTCACGAATCAGAGTCCGATACAATGAGCGCCGGAATGTACAGCGATCTCGACAACATCGACATCCTGCTCGTCGAGGACAGCCGACTCGACGCCGAGCTCACGATGCGAGCGTTGATGAAGTGCTCGTTTCGCAGCAAGGTGCATTGGGTCCAAGACGGTGTCGATGCGCTCGAGTTCGTCCGCTGCATCGGAGCGTACGAAGGGCGCAACGCCGATCAATTGCCCAGGCTGATCCTGCTCGATTTGAAGATGCCCAGGCTCAACGGGCACGATGTCGTGCGCGAACTGAAGTCCGATGAGAAAACGCGGTCGATTCCGATCGTCGTGATGACATCATCGAATCAACGGCGTGATATTACGGAGAGCTATCAGCTTGGGGCAAACGGGTATGTCACCAAACCGATCCAGTTCTCGGATCTTTCCGAGGCCATTACGCACATCGCGACGTACTGGCTTCGCGTGAACCAGGTTCCGTAGTGGCGCTCGCGGCTCCCGGGAAGCCGCTGCAAGGGGACGAAAGCGCCATCAAGGTGCTCATCATCGACGACAGCCCGTTCGATGCGGAGCTCTCCTTGATGACGTTGCGGCGTTCCGGCATGCTCGTCGACGGCGCGGTCGCGGCGGACGAGGCGGAACTGCGGGCGCTCCTGCCGACCTTCGCGCCCGACGTCGTGCTGTGCGACTCGAGCTTTCCGAACTTCGACGGCGTCGCGGCGCAGCGCATCGTGCGCGAAGCATACGCCGTCGCACCGCTGCTCTTCGTATCGGGTGCGATCAGCGAGGAGCGTGCCGCGATCGCGCTGCAAAGTGGCGCGGTCGACTACGTGATGAAGACCAATCTGGTTCGTCTTCCGAGCGCCGTGCAGCGCGCGGTGCGGACCGCGCGCATGACGGCGGCTGCCGAGCGGCGCGCGCTCGCCCACGCCGAGCGCCTCGAAGCGCTCTGGGGCATCGCCAACGACCCTGCGTTTCAGGGCCCCGAGCTCGTCGTCGCGCTGCTGGAGCAGGCGGCGGCAGTCATGAGCCCGCCCCTGCACTTTCGCGGGCTTCTCTATCGCATCGAGCACGATGACACCGCCATCGTGCTCGACGTCGGCAATCCGGTCGGCGGGGATCCGTCCGAGGGACTGCATCGGCTGGGCGCACGGCGGGCGTCGGAAACGAGCGTTGTGCCGGGTGGGCGCAGCCGGGGCTGGGACGACGTCGCGGTCGGCTCGACGTTACCGCCGGAGCTGGTAGCGCTCGGTTGGCGGGCGGTCATCTGTACGCAGTTCGAGTCCGGCGGCGCGTCCTACGGTTTGGCGTTCGCGTCCAGCGAGCCCACCGCCACGGCGTTCGGTGATGAAGACTTCGCCTACCTCGACGTGCTCGCATCGTCCGTCGCGCATCAACTGCAAGTGAACGAGCTCGAGGGTTCCCTGCGCGACGCGGAAGAGCACTCACGCGCGCATGCCGTGCGGCTGGAAGCGCTGTGGCGGATCGTCAACGACCCGATGCTCGGCGACGCGGACAAGTGGCTCGCGATGCTCGCGCAAGCCGCGGCATCCATTTGGCCGGGCCTCCCCTCGCGCGGGATGTTGTGGCGCGTTCACGGCACGGAGATGACGCTCGAGGCGATCGCGGACTCGCCCGAACCCATTCTCGGGGGTGTCCCCGTGCACGTGGGGTGGGTGATCCCGCTGGCTGATTCCGTCGCCGGCCTGGTGCTGGCCGAGGGCGGCGGCATCCGGTCCTGGGAGGACGTGCGCGCCAGCCTCTCCGTCACGGACGTTACCCGCGCGCGCGGCGTTCGAGCCTGTGTGGTCACGACGTTCAACGCCGGCGGATCGACGTGGGCGCTGCAGTTCGTGTCCGGTCGCCGAGCGGAAGAACCGCTCGGTCAACAGGAACACGCCTACATCGAAGTGCTCGCGTCGTTCTTCTCGATTCACGTCCAACAGCGCTGGCAGTTCGAGCGGATCGAATATCAGCAATCGCATGACGTCCAGACCGGTCTGCTCAACCGCTCGCAATTTCGCTCCCTCGCCAGCGCGCAGGCGCGGGAAAGTGCCGGGTACGCGATCGTCGTGATCGACGTCGATGCGTTCCACGAAGTCAACGAGTCGTACGGGCACACCGTCGGCGACGCGCTGATCGTCGAGGTTGCCGGCGCGCTCCAACGGTGCGCCCTTCGCGACGAGATCGTCGGTCGGGTCGGGGCCGACGTCTTCGCGGTCTACCTCCCGGCGCCGCCATCGGCGGAGTACATTCTCGCTCGAGCCCGCTGCTTCGCCGAGATGTTTTCACGTGCGTTCTCGGTCGGTGAACGGGAGAATCCGCGGATCGTCGCCCGCAGTGCGAGCTTTGGCGTCGGCGTCTCGCAAGAAACCGGTCAGGCGATCGATGTCGTTCTGTCACACGCTGATGCCGCGCTCGCCGTCGCGAAGGAGCGTGGACACGGTTTCATCGTGCCGTACGAAGCCGGCATGGAGGGCGATGCCCAACTGCGAGCCGACCTTCGGAACGAGATCGCCGAGGCTATCGAGAAGGATCAATTCGCCCTCTATTATCAGCCTCACGTCGAGATGAGCACCGGCGCGGTCACCGGCTGCGAAGCGCTGATTCGATGGAATCACCCCGTGCGTGGCCTCGTTCTTCCGGCGGAGTTCATCCCGTTTGCGGAAAAGGTGGGCATCATCACCAGCATCGACGCGTGGGTGATGCAGCATGCTTTCGCCGCGGCCGCGGACCTGTGCGCGTCGCGTCCCGACTTTCGCTTGTACTTCAACCTGTCGGGTCGTCAGGCGGGCGACCCGAAGCTGGTGCGTGCGTTCATCGACGCGGCCCGCAGCGGCGTGCCGATGGAGCACCTCGGGGTCGAGATCACGGAATCCGACGCGATGCGCGATATCGAAGCGACGCGTCGCGTCTCGCGCGCGCTCCGACGGCTCAACGTTCGGGTCGCCATCGACGACTTCGGAACGGGATACTCCTCGCTCTCCTCGTTGAAGCGGCTGCCCGTCGACATCGTGAAGATCGACCGGAGCTTCATCTCCGGCGTCACGCACAACCCGCACGATGCGGCAATCGCCGAGACGATCATCTCGCTCGCCGCGAATTTCGAACTCGACGCCTTGGCCGAAGGCGCGGAAGAGCCCGCGGAGATCGAGTGGTTACGGGAGCATGCGTGCCGCTACGTCCAAGGGTACGCCATCTGCCATCCCCTACCGATGGATGCGTTCCAAGCATGGCTCAACGAGGCGAACGAGCGCGGCGGCATCCCGACCCATCTCGCTTCCCATGGCTAACGCGCTTGGACGGTTCCCAATGCGTGCGCGTTTCGCGAGCGCTGATGTGAGGCGACTCGCCCCCTAACCCCTCGGGGCGAGGGCGCCTTCCGGGTGCGAGGAAAGTCGCAGCCTGCGCGGAAGCACGGCTACCGACCCTTGGAAAAGGGCCTCGTCAGCGAACGATTCGCACGCGTACTCCGATACATTGGAGGTTCATACGAC
>JBEKAU010000244.1:0-4918 GCA_050015755.1 Vulcanimicrobiaceae bacterium
GTGCGGCGGCGGCCGGTACGATTCGCTCTTGCCGAAGTTCGGCTTCGACGTCCCCGCCGTCGGTTGGACCGCCGGCGTCGAGCGGCTCTTGATCGCGCTGGAGCGGCGCGGGAAACACGTCACGCGTCGCCGCCATCGTATCGACGTGCTGGTCGCCGGCTCCGACGTCGTCGCGGCGCGCGAACGCGACGCCGGCAACGTCGTGCGCTACGCCGGCTCGCAGCTCAGCGACGAGCAACTGGTCGAGGAGGCGCGCGCCTACGGCATTCCCCGGGTCGTCATCGCGCTCGACGGCCAGGTGCGCGAACTGCGCGTCGGGCCGCGCACCGAAGAGTTGCCGGCACTGCGCACACCCTCGAATTGGGACGCGCGCTGATGGACGGGCACGAGCAGCTGACGATCGCGATGCCGAAGGGCGCGCTCTACGCCGACGCCGCGGCACGGCTGCGGGCTGCCGGGATCGACGTCCCCGACGACGTCGGCCGCAAGTTGACCGTTACGACCTCCGACGGCACGACGCTGCTGCTGTTGCGGCCGACCGACGTGCCGGCCTACGTCGAGTTCGGCTCGGCCGACTGCGGGATCGTCGGCAAGGACGTCCTGTGGGAAACGGATCGCAATCTCGCCGAGGTCGCCGACCTGGGTTTCGGGTTCTGCCGCTTGGTCGTCGCCGGCCGGCGCATCGATCGGTACCACGAAGGCGCGCCGTTGCCGACCTTCCTGCGCGTCGCGACGAAGTTCACCAAATCCGCCGAGACGTTCTTCGCCGAACGCGACTTGCCGGTCGAGCTGATCCCGCTGCACGGTTCGGTCGAACTCAGCCCACTCGTGGGTCTCGCCGATCTGATCGTCGACCTCGTTGCGACCGGAACGACGTTGCGCGAGCATGACCTGGTCGTGGTCGAGGAGATCGCGACCAGCACGGCGCGCTTCGTCGTCAATCCTGTGCGTTTCCGCACCAAGTACGCCGCGATTACGACGCTCCTGGAGCGCCTCTCCGCGGCGGTTGCTTGACTCCACGACCGAGGGAACACTTCCTAGCGAAAATTGGCCATGAGCGGACGTTCCCCGGCCAAGGCGGAACCGAACCGGGGTGAGCCTGGAGATCGTCAACGCCTCCGACCGCGAGGCGCTGGGTGGGTTGTTCGAAGGTGGTTGGAATCCGCCGCTGGCTGTCACCTTCGCCGTGCGCACCATCCTCGACGATGTGCGGCAGCGCGGGGACGTCGCGCTGATCGAGTACACCCGCCGTTGGGACGACGCCGACGCCGACCTGGCGAAGCTGCGCGTCGAGATCCCCTCGCGCAAGAACGCGCGCGAGCTGGTGCCCGAGCAGATCGCCGTCGGCCTCGAACTCGCCCGTGAGCGGATCGCCGACTTCCACGCGCGTCAGCTCCCGACACCGATCGACTACCACGCGCACGATCTCACCCACTACGCCTATCTCTCGCGCGCGCTCGGCTCGGTCGGCGCCTACGTGCCGGGCGGAAGCGCGCCGCTGCCCTCGACGGTGCTGATGACGGTCGTGCCCGCGAAGGTCGCCGGCGTCGAGCGCGTCGTCGTCGTCACGCCGCCGCAGCGCGACGGCGCCGTCAATCCGGCCGTCCTGTACGCCTGCGCGCTGACCGAAGCCGACGAGCTCTACGCGGTCGGCGGTGCGCAGGCGATCGCCGCGCTCGCCTACGGGACGCAAACGATCGCGCCGGTCGACAAGATCGTCGGTCCGGGCAACGTCTACGTCACCGAAGCGAAGCGCCAGGTCTTCGGCGCCTGTGGGATCGACGGCTTGGCCGGCCCCTCGGAGGTGCTCGTGGTCGCCGACGCGAGCGCGAAGGCCGAACTCGTCGCCGGCGAACTCGTCGCGCAGGCCGAGCACGATCCGCTCGCGCGCGTGGCGGTCGTCTCGCGCCATCGGCCGCTGCTCTTCGCGGTGATCGAGCTGCTGCAGAGCGCGTTCGGGCAGAAGAGCGGGCGCAATGCGATCGTCGGCAAGGTGCTCGCCGAGCGCACCTGGATCGTGCACGCGCTGCGCGACGAAGAGATCGTCGAGGTGATCGACCGGTTCGCCCCCGAGCACCTCTCGCTGATGATCGTCGATCCCGGCGAGTGGATTCCGAAGATCCGCCGCGCGGGCGCGATCTTCGTCGGCGAGCACACGCCGGTCGCCGCCGGCGATTATATCGCCGGCACCAATCATACGCTGCCGACCTCGGGCGCGGCGCGGTTCTCGTCGGGACTGCGCACGGCGGACTACCAGCGCACGATGACGCTGGTCGAGAACAGCGCGCAGCGTATGCACGACGACGCGCCGCTGCTGGCCGCGCTGGCCGACTTCGAAGGCCTGCCCGCGCACGCGCGGACGGCGCGCCTGCGCACCTCGTAGCAGCGACCGATATGGGCTAGCGGCGAATGCCGGGCGCGTGGTACGCTCCCCGCATGTACGCCCGCGGCGCCGCCTTTTGGTACCTCGTCGTCCTCGCGTTCGCCGTCGGCACGGCGGGGTGCAGTCTCTCCTCCGGTGGGCCGCCCTCGGTGATCGGTGGCCCGGCCATGTGCACGAGCGGCTGTTACGGAACTGCCGCTCCGACCGCGACGCCGACCCCGAGCCCGACCCCGAAGGCCTCGCCGACCCCGACCCCGACGCCGTCCCCCGGCTAACCCAATACTAGCTCGTATAAGCTAGTATTGCCTCGCCCGCTGTGGTACCCTCTCGACATGAGCGTGCGCGGGCGGATCTCTCTGGCAACCCTGGCGGCGACGATGATGATCGGGTGCGAGGGCGGCACGGCGTCCGCACCCGCGGCCCGTGCCACGGTCGCCCCGGGGAGTATTCTGCAAGCGACTGGGCCGAAAGGCGTCTCGCTTGCCCTCACCGTGAGTCCGGACGTGCCCAGCGACGAGAACGCTCACGCTCTCGCCCTACATGGGTACGTTGCCGGCCGCCGCTCTGGACGCGTTCTCGCTGCGGATCGGTGGACTGACGATCCCGGTGGACGCATTCGTCGCGATGACGCTGCGCGGACAACCTGCCGAGCCGTACGGCTATGCTCTGGACTTCGAACAGACCGCCGCCTCGGGCGTCTACGCGACGCTGGTGGGATCGCAAGGCGACGGCGGCACGTTGACGCCGCCCTGCCCGGAATCGAACAGCCCCGCGCCGCCTGCCCCCATGGAGGCGAATGTCACGTACCTGGTCGTCCTCGAGGCTGCCTCCCCGGTGTACTGTCCCGACAACTGACGAAGCGATGCGGTGAGGTTTGCGCGACGCTCCGATCGCGCCGGACTTCTCGCCTGCGGTGACGAACACGTCCGCCCCATGGTGTCCTCGACGCGCATTCGTCTCGTTGCGCTGGACCTCGATGGGACGCTGATCGGCGACGATCTCATCATTCGCCCGCGGGTCGCCGCCGCGATCGCGGCAGCGCAAGCCAAGGGCGTCGCGATCACGCTGGTCACCGGCCGCATGTTCGCGGCCGCCCGACCGTTCGCACAGCGGCTCGGGATCACCGGGCCGATCGTCTGCTATCAGGGCGCCGCGATCTTCGAAGCGGGGACCGGTGCGACGCTGCGCGAGACGCCCGTGCGTGCGGACGTCACGCGGGACGTTCTCGCGTGGGCGCACGAACACGGCGTGCACGCGCAGTGCTATGCGGACGATCGGCTGTACGTCGACGAGATCAACCAGTTTTCGCGGCGCTATACCGCCCTCGCGCGGGTCGAGCCGGTCCTCGTGCCGTCGTTGCGCGATGCGTTCGCGCAGCGGCCGACGATCAAGATCGTCATGGTCGACGATCCCGAGCCCACCAAACAGCACTTGGCGGCGATGCATGCGCTGCTCGGCGATCGCGCCTATCTGACCCGCAGCAACCCGGACTTCGTCGAAGTCCTCGACCCGGCGGTCAACAAAGGGGAAGCGCTCGCGTTCATCGCGCAGCGCGACGGCGTGCCGATGGACGCGACGCTCGCCGTCGGCGATGCATGGAACGACGTGCCGCTGCTCGACGCGGCGGCGATCGGCGTAGCGATGGGGTCGGGGCCACCGGAGCTGTTCGCGGCGGCCGACGCGGTCGTCGGCGACGTGGCCCATGACGGCGTCGCCGAGGCGATCGAGCGGTACGTGCTCACGTGAAATCGGCCGCTCGCCCCCGCCCGCGCGCCGTTGCGCGGCGGCGCAAGCCGTCGGTGGCCGCGCGCGTGCGGCCGTTCTGGATCCTCGCCGTGCTGGTGCTGCTCGCGCTCGTGGCCGGCGGCGTGTGGCTCGTCAACGCGCCCGCGTTCCGCGTCGCGCACGTCGGCATCGACGTGCCGATCGGCTCGCCGGTCTCGGCCCAAGACGTGCGCACTGCCGCGGCGATCGCGCCCGACGCCAACGTCTGGCTGCTGCGCCCCGGCGCGATCGCGCGTCGCATCGAAGCGATCCCGTATGTCGACCGTGCCAGCGTGCATCGCGGCCAGTTTCCCGCCCCCTTCGTCGAGATCGCGGTGACCATGCGGCGCGGCGCGTATTGCGTGCGCAGCGGCGAGCGCGAGGTGACGCTCGACGCGAGCGCGCGCGTGCTGCAGAACGGGTGTGCCGGCGCAACGCTCCCGCGTCTGGCGCCCGGGACAGCGACCTTCCCGCCACTGGGCGCGACGGTCGTCGATCCCGCCATCGCGCGGCTGTTGGCCGACGCCACCACCCTGGCCGACGCCGGGCTCTCGATGCGCGCGCTCGGCTGGGACCGCTGGGGCGGCCTCGAGGGCACCGACGCCAGCGGCGTCCAGCTGCTGCTGGGCGAGGACGACGACCTGGCCGCCAAAGCGGCGCTGGTGGGACCGGTCCGGGCCGGCGGCGGAAGCAAGCGGGCGCTGCGCACGATCGACCTGCGGGCACCCCGCACACCAACCGTTGAATTTCGGTGATCTGTGGATGGTGTGC
>JBEKAU010000245.1:0-4912 GCA_050015755.1 Vulcanimicrobiaceae bacterium
GCCGACGCGCCGGTAGCTTGTTCGCGTGCGGCCATCGAGATCTGCTCGATCAAGCGGTTCGCTTCGCCGACGGCGGTCGAGATGTCGCCGATCGCCCGGCCCGCCACATCGGCCATCTGCAAGCCGCTGACCGCCTTTTCACCCGACGCCGTCGTCGAGCGGACGACGTCGCCGGTCTTGGCTTGGATGTCCTTGACCAGCAGGCCGATCTCCCGGGTGGAGTGCGCCGAGCTCTCGGCCAACTTGCGGACCTCATCGGCGACGACGGCAAAGCCGCGGCCGTGCTCGCCGGCCCGCGCCGCTTCGATCGCGGCGTTGAGTGCCAACAAGTTCGTCTGATCCGCGATCGCGTCGATGACTTCGACGATCGCGCCGATGCGGCCAGAGGCGGCGCCGAGCTCCTGCATCTTGACGACGATACCTTGGATGTCGTCCGCGATCTCGCGCGTCGAGCGCACGAGCCGTTCGACTGCGACGCCTCCGTCTTTGGCCTTGCGATCGGCCTCCAGCGAGAGCGTCGAGGCGTCGCGCGCACTGCCGGCGACTTGATTCACCGAGGCGGCCAGCTGGCCGACGGCGGAGCTGACGCTGGTCACGTTGTCGGCGATGCCGGTGATGTTGTCGGAGACGGTGCTGATCGAGCTGACCGTCTCTTCGACCGCCGCCCCCGCCTCGACGACGCCGCGGGTCAGCTCGCCGACCGCACCGCCGGCGACGCCCTGCGCCTCGAGCATCGCCTCCAAGTTCCGCGCCGCGGGTGCGGAGAGGGCGTCGCGCGCCGCGAGCGCATGCACGATTCGCTCGTGACGGCCGGCGATTTCGTCGATGGCGGGGGCGAGCGTCTCGAGCGCCTTCACCCGTTGACGTCCCTCGACGATTGCGGCGAGGGCGGCGTCGAGTGACCCGACCTCGGCCGCGTCGAACACCTCGAGCAAGAGCGCCTGTTGCGCACGCCAACGGGCACGCAGCCGTGCAGCACCGATCAATGACGCGGCATACGCCGCAGCGATGACGACGAGCACGACGCCGAACACAATCTTCGCAGGCCGACGCCCTCCGGGAAACTCACAACCTAACGAGCGTATCGGTCGGCGGCGTGTTCGAATTCAATGCATCATGCGCGGCAACCGATGCACTGGGCGCGGCTGGTTTTGTTTCTTGCGTTTACCGCCCGGATGTCGCCCCGTGGCTCCCGGTCAGCTGTCTGCGCTCGCCATCGGCCGAACCCAGCGCGCTGCCGAACCCGCCGCGCGACGGTGTTCCGACCGCGAGCACGCGTTCGCGCAGGGCTTCGGCGACGCCGTCGAGCCCGGTCACCGCATCGCGCGCGGCGCGGCTGGTCTTGGCCAGCGTCTTCGAGCTCTCGAAGAGCGTGTTGCAGGCGTTGCGCTGTACGGTGATCGCGTCTTCGACGCCCGACGCGTTGCGTTGGATGGCGGTGATGATCGTGACGATCTGCTGATTGGAGAGGTTCTGCTCTTCGAGCGAGCGCGCGGCCTCGCGCATCAGACCGTTCATCTGCTCGACCGAATTGACGATCGCGGACGCGCCGCTGGCCTGCTCGCGCGCGGCCATCGAGATCTGTTCGATCAGCCGGTTCGCTTCGCCGACGGCCTGGGAGATGTCCCCGATCGCGCGGCCGGCCAGGTCCGCCATCTGCAGGCCGCTGGCGGCTTTCTCACCGGAGGTGGTCGTCGAACGCACGACCTCGGACGTCTTTGCCTGGATGTCCTTGACGAGCTTGCCGATCTCGCGCGTCGATTGCGCCGAGCTCTCGGCCAGCTTGCGGACTTCGTCGGCGACGACGGCGAAACCGCGGCCGTGCTCGCCGGCGCGTGCCGCTTCGATCGCGGCGTTGAGTGCCAACAAGTTCGTCTGATCGGCGATCGCGTCGATCACTTCGACGATCGCGCCGATGCGGTCGGACGCCGTGCCGAGCTCTTGCATGCGCACGACGATCCCTTGGATGTCGTCGGCGATCTCGCGGGTCGAGCGCACGAGCCGCTCGACCGCGATGCCGCCGTCCTTCGCCTTGCGATCGGCCTCGAGCGAGAGCGTCGAGGCTTCGCGCGCGCTGCCGGCGACCTGATTGACCGAGACCGCCAGCTGGCCGACCGCCGAGCTCACGCTGGTGACGTTGTCGGCGATGCCGCTGATGTTGTCGGAGACGGTGCTGATCGAGCTGACCGTCTCTTCGACCGCGGCGCCGGCTTCGACGACGCCGCGGGTCAGTTCACCGACCTGTTCGCTGGCGACGGTCTGCTGGCGCAGCGCGGTCTCGAGGTTCTCTTGGGCGGTCGAGCCGGCCGAGTCGCGGGCCGCGATCGCGCTGATCACGCGGGCGTGCCGCTCACCGATCTCTTCGACCGCCGGCGCCAGCGCGGCGATCGTCTCGCCACGTCGCCTGGCCTCGCCGATCGCGAGGACCGCCTCGTCGAGCGAATCCGCGCCGGCGGCCTCGAGCGCCGAGCGGAGCGCGGCGTCCTGCGCCGCGATGCGGGCTCGCGCCCGCGCGAACGCGGCGCCGAACCCGAAAGCGCCGAGGACCGCCACGATGGCGACGACGAGAAGGACGAGGGTAACGGGTTCCACGGGCGCCTCCTGGGTTACGGAAAATCCCTTCGTCGGATGTTCGCGGGCACGGGCGCCGGCTCCGGCTGGCCGTGTGTCAAGTCCAAGGTCGCTTGTCTCGTTCGGCGTAGCGGGCGCTGATCCGGCTCGGCGCGGTTGACTTCCGAGGGGCCGGGACCTTATACTTCTCAGGTTGCCGCGGCGCTCGCCGTGGCGTTCTGTACGTTCCCGACGGACTCCATGCGCACATATCAGCAGAAGACGGCCGAGACTCAGCACGATTGGTACATCGTCGACGCGACCGGGCAGCGGCTCGGCACGCTGGCGGTGCGGATCGCGCGCGCCCTCTCGGGCCGCACCAAGCCGACCTGGACCCCCCACATCGATGACGGCGACCATGTCATCGTCCTCAACGCCGACAAGGTCGAGCTCGCACCGCGGAAGTGGACCCAGAAGGTCTACCACCGTCATTCGGGCTTCCCCGGCGGTCTGCGGACCGAGACGGCCGGCCAGGTGCGCGAGAAGTACCCCGAGCGTTTGATCGAGCGCGCCGTGCGCGGCATGCTGGCCACCAACCGCATGCGCGACGTGCAGCTCAATCGTCTCAACGTGTATGTCGGCGCGGAACACCCGCACGCGGCGCAAAAACCGGAGCCCCTCAACTAATGCAGACGTCCGACAACTTCCACGGCACCGGTCGCCGCAAGCGCGGCATCGCCCGCGTTCGCCTCAGCCTCGGTCAGGGTGTCATCACCGTCAACTCCAAGCCGGTCGACGAGTACTTCCCGCGACCGACGCTGCAGATGATCGTGCGCCAG
Source organism: Vulcanimicrobiaceae bacterium (assembly GCA_050015755.1). Classification (GTDB taxonomy): domain Bacteria; phylum Vulcanimicrobiota; class Vulcanimicrobiia; order Vulcanimicrobiales; family Vulcanimicrobiaceae; genus Vulcanimicrobium. Next base: position 3,390 of record JBEKAU010000245.1, read on the forward strand.
CCGCTCGACGTCACCCAGTCGCTCACCCGATTCAACGTCGATGTGAAGTGCACGGGCGGCGGGGTCGCCGGACAGGCCGGCGCGGTTCGTCATGGCATCGCGCGTGCGCTGCTCGAGATGGACGAGTCGTTGCGTGAACCGCTGCGTCGCAATGGTTTGCTGACGCGCGATCCGCGTGAGAAAGAATCGAAGAAGTACGGGCGGAAGCGCGCTCGTAAGCGGTTCCAGTTCTCGAAGCGCTGATCGCTTCGGGGGCTGTTGTGGCGGTGTCGCGGTAGGCGACACCCTCGGTCGGGGACGCGGCCCTCGCACTTCGTGTGCGAGGGCCGCTCCGTTTCTGCGGCGCTCTCGCCCCTCCGGGGCTTCGCTGGCAGAAAAGGCCCCTCGCCGAGGGCGTCGCCTACCGCGACACGGCACGATGTGGCTCTTCGCGATCGCTGAGGGGGTCGGCGGGGGTGTGGTTAAGGGGTGGGGGTGAGTTTCGATGCGTTTGCGGTCGTGTGGGTTGTCGGCGTGTTGGCCATCGGAGCCGTCAATGCGGTGCGGTATGTGTTGCGGTGGCCGTGGGTGTATGGGCTTGGCGCGGTGATGTTTGCGGTCGGTGGGTCGGTGGCTGGGGCGTACCATCGTGGCGCGATGGCGGATTGGTGGGCGATCGTGGGGTTTGTCGGCTTGGGGTTGGCGGGGGTGGGGGGATTTGGGGTGCCGCCGCGGGCGCCTGGGTTGCGTGGGCGGCGGAAGTCGGGCTGAAACTCGGGTTGTGGGGCGAGGGTAGGCTCGCGCGTGATTGTGGCGACGACGGGGACGATTGTTGAGAACGCCGGGCTCGTGGGGGCGAATGCCATCGTGCGGATGATGTGCCCATGACCATGCCGCAAGCGGTCAAGAGCGCCCTCGTGGGCTGGTGGACGTTCAGCGGGCGCGCCGGCGGTTCCGAATACTGGTGGTTCGTGCTGTTTGGGACGATCGTGTTCGGCCTCGCGATCCTCCTCGATTATGCGGCGTTTGGACGCCCCGCGCTCTTCTGGGCTGCCGGCACGCTGGTGTTCGTGATGCCGTACCACGCCGTCGCAGTCCGCCGCTTGCACGACACCAACCGCACTGGCTGGTGGCTGCTCCTGACCTTCGTCCCGCTGGGCAACGTCGTTCTGTTGATCTGGTTTTGCTTGCCCAGCACGTCGGGGCCCAACCGGTTCGGCCCGATGCCGGATGCGATCTCGGATGAAGGCGTTGCCGCCTGCTGACGATCCGCGCGTAAAGGACGATCGTATGCACGCAATCCTGCGTCCGGAGTTGCCGCTGTATCGGCTCTATCTTTTGCGCGCGATGTACGCGGTGCTGGCCTTCGTCCAAGGCGATAGAACCTGGTCCGCCATCGTGCGCCACACCGGTCCGTGGGAGCTTTGGAACGGCGTGGGCCACAGCTTCTTCGGCGCGCTCACTGTGCTGAGTCTGATCGGGCTCCGCTATCCCGTCCGCATGCTGCCGCTGCTGGTGTACGAGTTCGCGTGGAAACTGATCTG
>JBEKAU010000246.1:0-4910 GCA_050015755.1 Vulcanimicrobiaceae bacterium
TGCGCGTCGCCGCGTCGGTCGTATCTTCGAGCGTCATCGCGGCCAGGTACGCCATCGAGCGCACGAGCTCGAGCTCGATGTACATCTCGGCCATGCGGTGCTGCAGCGCCTGGAACGAACTGAGCGCGACCCCGAACTGATGGCGCTGCTTGGTGTAGTCGACCGTCGCCTCGAGCATCAGCGAGCACAGCCCCAGCGCCTCGGCGCACAGCGCCGCGGTCGCGTGGTCCAGCCCCAATTCGAGCAGCGCGATCCCACTGCCGGCCGTGCCGATCATCGCGTCTGCGCCGACCGTCACGTCCTCGAGCGTCACGTCGGCGACGTCGGAACGGTCCTCCGCCGGATACGGCGTGCGACGCAGGTTCGGCGCATCGGCCGGTACGGCGAAGAGCGCGATGCCGTCGTCGTCGGTGCGCGCCGAGACGAGCAGCGTCTGCGCGCTCTCGGCGTCCAGGACGCGAACCTTGGTGCCGCGCAGCGTCCAGCCCTCGCCGGTCTTGTGCGCGGTCGTATCGACGCAGGCCGGATCGTAGCGCGCGTGTGGTTCTTCGTACGCGACCGTGAAGCGGTGCTTGCCTTCGGCGAGCTGCTCGAGCAAGTCGAGCCGGTCGGCGGCCTTGAGGATCGTCCCCGCCAGCACGACTTGCGAGACGTACGGCGAGACGACCAGACCGCGCCCGAACTGTTCCATCACCAGCAACGTCTCGATCGGGCCGCCGAAGCCGCCCAAGTCCTCGGGCGCGCCGATCGCAAGCCAGCCGAGTTCGCCAAACGTCTTCCAGTGATCTCCGCGTTTGGTTTCGCCGCCGTTATCGGCAGCGAAACGCGCGACGCTGTCCTTGATGAGCAGCTGTTCCGGGGTCAGATTGAAATCCATCGACGTTAAACTTTCAGGATGCGCTTGGCGATGATGTTCTTTTGGATCTCGTTGGAGCCGGCGTAGATCGAGGTCTTGCGGTAGTTGTAGTACCGCCGCGCCAGCGGAACCTCGAAGTACGGACCGCCGGCGTCGAGCGCGAGTTCGGTGATCGCCTGCTGGATCTCGGTTCCCTTGATCTTGAGGATCGAGGACTCCGGACCCGGGCGCTTCCCGGCCGATTCCGCCGCCAGCGTGCGCATCTCGGTGAACGCGAGCGCGGTCAACTCGATGTCGACTTCGGCGATGCGTTCATCGAGCCGGCGATCGTGGATGTCCTCGCGCTCGAGCAACTCGGAGAGTTGGTTGAGCATCTGGCGGCAACCGGCGATCCCGGCCGTTCCGGTGCGCTCGTGCTCGAGCAAGAACTTGGCGTACGTCCAACCGCCGCCTTCGACGCCGACCAGGTTCTCGACCGGGACGACGACGTTCTCGAGGTGGACCTCGTTGATCTCCTTGCCGCCGTCGATCGTCTCGATCGGCCGCACCGTCACGCCCGGCGTCGTCATGTCGACGAGGATGAACGAGATGCCGTCCTGCTTCTTGGCACTCGTATCGGTGCGCGCGAGCACGAAGATCCAGTCCGCCCATTGCGCGGCGGTGATCCACGTCTTGGTGCCGTTGATGACGTAGGTGTCACCCTTGCGCTCGGCCTTGGTCGAGAGCGACGCCAAGTCGGACCCGGAACCGGGCTCCGAGTAGCCCTGGCACCAGAACTCTTCACCGCTGAGGATCTTGGGCAGATAGCGCTCGCGCTGCGCGTCATTGCCGAACTCCATGATCACCGGCGCTACCATGTTCAACCCGAACGGAAGCATGCGCGGCGCCCAGCCGTACGCGAACTCTTCGTAGAAGATGTGGCGGCGAATCGCATCCCAACCCGGACCGCCGGACGCTTCCGGCCAACCCGGCGCGGCCCACCCGCGATCGAACAGGATCGTGTGCCAGCGAGCGTAGTCGTCTTTTTCCAGCGGATCGCCGGCTTGTACTTTGCGCCGGACGTCCTCCGGCAGGTGCGTCGCGATGAACTCGCGGACTTCATCGCGGAACGCACGCTCGTCGGGGCTGAACGCTAGATCCATTGGGTTGCTGCCTCGTCAGATACGGAGATTTTGATGTTGTTCGACGTCTCAGGAAAGGTCGCGCTCATCACCGGTTCCTCACGTGGGATCGGCCGCGCGATCGCGGAGCGCATGGCGGAAATGGGCGCGAAGGTGGTGATCTCCTCGCGCAAGGCCGACGCGTGCGAGGACGTCGCGAACGCGATTCGGGCGAAGGGCGGCAAAGCGATCGCGCACGCGGCGAGCATCTCCGACCGCGGCGCACTGCAGGGTCTGGTCGATCGGACGATCGACGAGTGGGGCCGCATCGACGTCCTGGTCTGCAATGCCGCGGTCAACCCCTACTTCGGGCCGCTGCTGAACATCACCGACGACGCGTTCGACAAGATCATGGCCAGCAACGTGCGCAGCAACATCTGGCTGTGCCAAATGGTGATCCCGCAGATGGCCGAGCGGCGCGAGGGCAGCGTGATCGTCATCTCGAGCATCGCCGGCCTCAAAGGCAACACGACGCTGGGCGCCTACGGCATCTCGAAGGCGGCCGATTTCCAACTGGTGCGCAACCTCGCGGTCGAGTACGGCCCCAGCAACATTCGCGTCAACGCGATCGCGCCGGCGATCATCCGCACCGACTTCGCCCGCCGCCTGTGGGAAGACCCCGAGATCTACGCGCGCGCGATCAAAGCCTACCCGCTGCGCCGGATCGGCGAACCGGACGAGGTCGCCGGCGCGGCGATCTTCCTGGCCTCGCAGGCGGGCGCGTTCGTGACCGGCCAAGTCCTCACCGTCGACGGCGGCATGACGATCGGCGGCGAGGGCTGACATACGGTTAGGCGACCTCGAAGAGGGCGGCGGCGCCTTGGCCGCCGCCGACGCACATCGTCACGACGACGTGCTTGGCGCCGCGACGCTTGCCCTCGATGAGCGCGTGGCCGGTCATGCGCGCGCCGCTCATCCCGTACGGATGACCGATCGAGATCGCACCGCCGTCGACGTTGAACTTCTCGAGCGGGATGCCGAGCTTCTCCTGACAATAGAGCGCCTGCACCGCGAATGCTTCATTGAGCTCCCAGAGGTCGACGTCGTCGATCTTCAAGTGATGGCGTTCCAGTAACTTGGGGATCGCGAACACGGGACCGATGCCCATCTCGTCGGGTTCCAGGCCGACGACGACCATCCCGCGATAGAAGCCCAGCGGCGCAATACCGCGCTGCTCGGCGAGCTTCGCGTCCATCACCACGCACGCCGAGGCGCCATCGGAGAGTTGGCTCGCATTGCCGGCAGTGATCGTCTTGCCGGCGCCGCGCACCGGCTCGAGCTTGCGCAGGCCCTCGAGCGTCGTGTCGCCGCGATTGCCTTCGTCCTTCGTCAGGACGACGTCCTGATAGGAGATCGCGCCGGTCTCTTTGTCGGCGACGGCTTTGCGACTCGGCAGCGGCACGATCTCGGCGTCGAAACGACCCGCGGCTTGCCCCGCCGCGGTGCGCTGCTGGCTGATCAACGAATATTCGTCCTGCCGCTCGCGCGAGACGCCGTAGCGCTGCGAGACGACCTCGGCGGTGTCGATCATCCCCCAGTAGAGCTCGGGTTTGTGCTCGTCGATCCATTCGTCTTTGAGGTGGAAGACGTTGCGGTTGTTCTGGGTCAGCGAGATCGACTCGAGGCCGCCCGCGACGATGGCCGGCACGCCGTCCATGACGACGCGCTGCGCGGCCAGCGAGATCGCCTGCAAGCCGCTGCTGCAGAAGCGGTTGATCGTCGTGCCGGCGACGGTGACAGGCAGACCGCCGCGCACCGCCGCGATGCGCGCGATGTTGTGGCCGGTCGCGCCTTCGGGCGTCGCGCAGCCCATGATGCAGTCCTCGATCTCGGCCGGATCGAGCCCCGCCCGCTCGACGGCGTACTTGATGACGTGACCGCCCAGCTCGGCGCCGTGGGTGTCGTTGAACGCGCCGCGGAACGCCTTCCCGATCGGCGTGCGCGCGGTCGAGACGATCGCCGCTTCACGCATGCGCGGCCGCCCCCAGACCCTTCCAGGTGCCGAACGACTCGCCGCGATCGGCGAGCTCGACCAGCAGCGGCGCCGGTTTCCAGACCTCGCCGTGCTGCTGCTGGAACGCGAGCATGTCGTCGACGACCTGCCGCAAGCCGATCGAATCGGCCCAGCGCAGCGGGCCGCCGCGCCAGACCGGGAAACCGTAGCCGTTGACGTAGACGACGTCGATGTCACCCGGCCGCGAGGCGATCCCCTCGGCGAGGATCAACGCCGCTTCGTTGACCAGCGGGTACATCGCGCGCTTGACGATCTCCTCATCGGTGATCTCGCGCGGCGCGATCGCGTTGTCTTGCGCCGCACGCGCGATCACTTCGTCGACGAGCGGATCCGGGATCGGCGTCCGATTCCCGGGCTCGTAGCGGAAGTAGCCGGCGTTGGTCTTTTGTCCGAAGCGGCCCATCTCGCACAGCGTGTCGGCGACGGTCGAATAGCGGCCCGGCGGACGACCATCGGCGTACTTGCGTTTGCGAATCCGCCAGCCGACGTCGAGTCCGGCCAGATCCGACATCGCGAACGGTCCCATCGCCAAGCCGAATTGCTTGAGGACCGCGTCGATGCGCTGCGGCGAGGCGCCTTCTTCGAGCAGGAACTCCGTCTCGCGGCGATACGGGTAGAGCATCCGATTACCGATGAAGCCGTCGCAGTTGCCCGAGACGACGCCGACCTTCTTGAGCTTCTTGGCCAGGCCCAGCGCGTGTTCCAGCGTTTCCTTCGACGTCTTCGCGCCGCGCACGATCTCGAGCAGCCGCATCACGTTGGCCGGACTGAAGAAGTGCAGCCCGATGACGTCCTGCGGGCGTGAGGTCACCGCGGCGATCGCGTCGACGTCGAGCGTCGAGGTGTTGGTCGCCAGCATCGTGCCGGGCTTGCAGATCGT
>JBEKAU010000247.1:0-4893 GCA_050015755.1 Vulcanimicrobiaceae bacterium
GGTCGGTCTCTGCCAGTGGGGAGCGCGATTCTGCGCGACCGCGGGAGCGTCGGCGCAGCAGATCCTGGCGTTCTATTTTCCGGGTACCACGGTGAGCGGTGGCTGACGACGAGAAGCGCTCCGACGGCAGCGTCCGCCTGCGCAAATTCATCGACGTGGTGGTCGAGGACAAGCTCTCGTTCACGCTCTTCCGCGGGGCGATCGCGGATCTGAGCGCGACGGGGGCACGGCTGATCTCCGATCAGTATCTGCCCAAGGGGACGCGCTACACGTTCCAGATGAAGCGCGCGCCCATGCTCACCTTGCGCGGCGAGGTGCGCTGGGTGCGCGCGTTCGAGCGCGACACGTTTCAGTGCGGGATCTTCTTCGTCGACGTCGACGAGGAAGACCGCAAGCGCCTGCAGTCGTTCCTCGAAATCGAACGCCAGCGCGTCCCGACCTCCTGAAGCGGTGGCCGGTTCGGGCCCACGCGCGGTCGAGGCGTACGACTATGCGCTGCCCGATGCGCTGATCGCGCGCGAGCCGGCGCCGGAGCGCGACGCCGCGCGGCTGCTGGTCGTGCCGGCCGTCGGCGAATTCGCGCACCAGACGTTCACGGCGCTGCCGACGCTGCTGCGCGCGGGCGACGTCCTCGTCCTCAACGAGACGCGGGTCGTGCGGGCACGGCTGCACGGCCTGCGCGACGGCGGCGGCATCGTCGAAGCGCTGCTGCTGCGGCCGCGTGCGCAGGCGGCGTACGACCCGAGCGCGCGCGAATGGCTGGCGCTGGTGAAGCCGGGCCGCAAGCTGCGCACCGGCGCGCGACTCTGGTTCGGGTCGGTCGGTGCCGAGGTCGTCGAGGTGTTGCCCGACGGTCCGCGCGTGCTGCGCTTCGATCCCGGTATCGACGTCGGCGAGTTGCTCGAGACGCACGGTGAGGTGCCGCTGCCGCCGTACGTCGGACCGGGCGACGCGGCGCGTGACGAACGGTACCAAACGGTGTTCGCGCGGGTGCCGGGCAGCGTCGCGGCACCGACCGCCTCGCTGCACTTCACCCCGGCGATCCTCGATGCGCTGCGCGCGCGCGGCGTCATCCTTGCGCCGCTCGTGCTCGACGTCGGGATCGGGACGTTCCGGCCGATGAGCGGGACCACAATCGACGAGCACGTGATGCACGCCGAACGCTACGCGATCCCGGAGCAGACCGCGCGCGCCTTGGCCGAGGCAAAGCAGGCCGGCCGGCGCGTCGTGGCGGCCGGGACGACGGTGCTGAGGGCGCTCGAAGGGGCGGCCGCGGTCCACGGCGCGCCGCTCGCCGGAGAGGGCGAGACCGCCCTGTTCGTCACGCCCGGGTTCCCGTTTCGCGTCGTCGACGTGCTGCTGACGAACTTCCACCTGCCGCGCTCGACGCTGCTGGTGCTGGTCGCCGCGTTCGCCGGCTACGACCGAACGCGGGCCGCTTATCGGGAGGCGATCGCGCATCGTTACCGCTTCTTTTCATTTGGCGACGCCATGCTGGTCGAACGGCACGAGGAAAATAGCCAGGCACGCGGGACACCGTAAAGACGATGTCGGGGCCGCCGCCGATCCGGAGCCTGTCGACCCTGCCCGCGATGCGCCGTCAGCGCGTGGCAGCGTTTTGCGTGCTCGCGTTGCTCGGCAGCGCGGTCCTTGCGGCGACGCCGTTTCTGCGCCACCTGCTCCCGGCGGTCACGCCGTTCTTGCCGACCTGGGCGACGTTCGTCACCCTGACCGACCTGTTGACCGCGATCCTGTTGTATCGCGACGCCGCCCACGCCCGTTCGGCGTCGCTGTCGGTCCTTGCGAGCGGCTACCTCTTCGGCGGCCTGATGGTCCCGCTGCACGCGGCGACGTACCCCGGTGCGTATGCGCCGACCGGATTGCTCGGCGCAGGGCCGCAGACCGCCGTCTGGTTTTGGGTGCTGTGGCACGTGGGCTTCATCAGCTTCGCGCTCGCGTTCGCGGGGCTGGAATCGCGTGCCCCGCGCCTGGACGCGCGGCAAGCACGTCTGGTGCGACTGCTCGCGCCGACCGGAACGATCGCGCTCGTCGCGGTCCTGGCGATGCTCGTGCTCTGGCTGGCGCCGTCTCTGCCGGCACTGGTCGGCGGTTTCGACGCGCATGCGCCGGTCGTGTGGCGCGGGGGATTGCTGCTGACCGCGTTCGCCGCGAGCGCGATGATCGCGCAGGTCGCCCTCCCGGGAACGCGCACGGTCGCGCCGCTGTGGCTGTGCGTTGCGACCGGCACGATGTTGCTCGACGTCGTGGTCTCGCTGGACGGCGCCGCGCGCGATAGCCTGGGTTGGTACCTCGCGCGGCTGATTTCAATCGTCTCCTCCGCCGTCGTGCTCAGCGCCCTGCTCGGCGAGACGACGCGGCTGCTCAGCGTCGTCAGCGCGGCGGAGCTGCGCCTGCGCATGATCGTCGACGGCGTCGGCGACGCGCTGCTGGGTCTGGACGATCACGGCCGCATCATCGACGCCAATCCGGCCGCGATCGCGCTGCTCGGGATGTCGGAAGACGAACTGCGGACGCGCTCGGCGAGTGAGGTGCTGGGCGCGAGCCGGGTGCCGCTCGAATTGAGCGTCGGCGAGAACGTCGTGATCGCGCGCGACGTGACCGAACGCCGTCGCGCCGAGGTCGCGACCCGCGAGGCGATCGCGAGCGCGATCGAAGCCGCGGCGGTGAAGAGCCGTTTTCTCGCCACCATGAGCCACGAGATCCGGACCCCGATCAACGCGGTCGTCGGGATGTCGGAGCTGATGCTGCAGACGCCCTTGACCGACGAGGCGCGCGATTACGCGCACACCGTGCGCGAATCGGCCGAGGCGCTGTTGGGCGTCATCAACGAGATCCTGGACTACTCGAAGATCGAAGCCGGCGCGACGGAACTCGAGCACATCGCGTTCTCGCCGCTGGCCGCCGTCGAAGGGGCGGCCGACATCCTCGCCACCAGCGCGCGCAAGAAGGGGCTGGCGCTGGCGACACACGTTGGGCCCGACGTGCCGCAACGGGTCTTCGGCGATCCCCACCGGTTGCGTCAGATCTTGTTGAACCTGATCGGCAACGCGGTGAAGTTCACCGCGGCCGGCTACGTGACGATCCGCGCCACCGTCGAGCGCGCCGATCAGCACGGCGCGATCGTGCGTTTTGCGGTGAGCGACACCGGTCCGGGGATCGAAGCCGAGAGCGCCGCCTGGCTGTTCGAGCCGTTCCGTCAGGCCGACGCGGGCACGACGCGCCGCTTCGGCGGGACGGGCCTGGGGCTTTCGATCTCCAAGCGATTCGTCGAGCTGATGGGCGGCGAGATCGGCTTCGAGAGCACGCCGGGCACCGGCACGACGTTCTGGTGCACGATTCCCTTCGACCGGGTCGAGGACGCCAGCGCCGGCATGCTGCCGTTCTTGCGCGGGGTGCGCGTCCTGGTCATCGACGACGACGACGCGACCCGCGCCGTCGTCGAGCAGTACCTGTTCACCTGGGGTGCCTCGACGGTCGCGGCGGCGAGCGTCGGCCAGGCCATCGACTTGATCACTTCGGCCCGGGTGCGTGGCCAGGACGTCGGTGCGATTCTGCTCGCCGAACGGCCGGGTGCCGACCCGCGGCCGGCGTTGGCTCGGTTGCGCAAGGAGACCGCGACGCGCGCTGGGGCGCTGCTGCTGACCGGGAACGACCAACCCGGTCAGGCGGAACGTGCGCTGGAAGCCGGCTTCAGCGGCTACGTCCGCAAGCCCATCAAACAGGCCATGCTGCACGAGGCGCTGACCGAGCTCCTCGCCGGCCACACCATGCCGGCCGATCCGATCGTGCGCGAGACACATGCGCCGGTCGAGGGCCTCGTGGTGCTGGTTGCCGATGACAACGCGGTCAATCGGAAACTGACCCTGCAGCAGCTCAAGAAGCTCGGGCACCGCGCCGACGCGGTCGAGGACGGTCGCCAAGCGGTCGACGCGGTCCTGGGAGGCGCCTACGACCTGGTGCTGATGGACTGCGAGATGCCCGAACTCGACGGTTATGCCGCGACGCGCGCGATCCGCGATGTCGAACGGCACCGTGGTGGGCATGTACGGATTGTGGCAATGACGGCGAATGCGCTCGACGGTGACCGCGAGGCGTGTCTAGCGGCTGGGATGGACGACTATTTGGCAAAGCCGGTTCTGCTGGACGCCCTGCGCGGAGCATTGACGGCCGCGCCGACATGATCCATCGGCAATCCGTGATGGATGGGAGCCCGTTCCCCGCCGTGACGCGTCTGCCGGTGACCAACAGCCTTGCCACGTTCCCCGCCTCTCGGCGGCAGCGAACGTGGGCGTTCACCGTGCTGGCGCTGCTGGGCGCGTTCGTCCTGGCCGTGCTGCCGATCGCGCGGGTCAAGCTCGCCTCGATCCCACCGTTCCTGCCGACGTTCACGACCTTCGTCACCGTCACCGACCTGCTGACCGCGGTGCTGCTCTATCGCGATGCGTGGAACGCCCGCTCGCTCTCGCTCAACCTGCTGGCCTCGGCGTACCTGTACAGCGGGTTGATCGTGATTCCGCACGTGCTCACGTTCCCGGGGGTCTACGGTGACACGGGCCTGTCCTCGCCGTTCTCGCAGTCGGCGGTGTGGCTCTGGGTCGCCTGGCACGCCGGCTTCCCGTTGTTCGCGCTCGGCTCGGCGATCGTCGCTCGTTGGGAGCCGGTGCTCGATTCCGCGCGCGCCGGCCGCGTGCGCGTCCTGATCCCGTTCGCGACGCTGCTGCTCACGGCGGGGGTGGCGGCCGGGATCGTGCTCAACGCGAGCCATCTGCCGGTGCTGCTGGTCGGCTCCGACTATCACCGGATCGTCTCGAGCGGGATCGGGCCGCTGCTCGTGCTGATCGGTGCGCTGGCGATGGTCGCGCAGGTCGCGCT
>JBEKAU010000248.1:0-4877 GCA_050015755.1 Vulcanimicrobiaceae bacterium
GTACCAGCACCGCGTCGACCCCAATGTCCCGATCGAAGAGACCGTCGGTGCGATGGCCGCGGCAGTCAAGGAAGGAAAGGTTCGGTTCCTGGGTCTCTCCGAGGCGTCGGCCGCGACCATTCGTCGTGCGCACGCCGTCCATCCGATCACCGCGTTGCAGAGTGAGTACTCGCTGTGGACCCGCGGGGTCGAGCAGGAGGTGCTTCCGACGCTCGCCGAGCTCGGGATCGGCTTCGTGCCGTACTCGCCGTTGGGCCGCGGTTTTCTGACCGGCACGGTGACGCCCGACACGCTCGAGGCGAGCGACTTCCGCCGCACCAACCCGCGCTTCACCGGCGAGGCGGCCGCCAACAACGCGAAGTTGGTCGACATCGTGAAAGCCGTCGCCGCCAAGCACAAGGCGACCCCGGCGCAGATCGCGCTGGCCTGGGTCCTCTCGCGCAACGAGCACTTCGTCCCGATCCCCGGCACGACCAAAGCCGCCCGCGTCGAGGAGAATGCCGGTGCCCTGCAGATCACGCTGGACGCCGACGACAAAGCCAAGCTCGACGGCATCGCGAGCAAGGTCCAAGGCGAGCGCTACAACGAGGCCGGCCGCGCGTTGATCGCGGCGCAGGAGCTCAGCCTCTAGCGCGACGCGCCGCGTCTACACCACGTGAAAGATGCGGAAAAACAGCAGCGTGGTGACGAGAGCCAAACAGGTTCCCGCCACCACCTGCATCAGCGTGTGCGCGCGCAGGTAGACGCGTGACCAGCCGACCAGAGGGATCAGCGCATAGAATGGGACCGGGCGTTCGCCGAAGAGCACCGTCAGCGCGATCAGCGGCGCGGTGATCCCCAGCGCGTGGGTGGAGATCTTCCAGTAGCGGGTGATCCACTGGACGACCAGGGCGCTCGCCGCGTAGCCGGCCATCGACGCGGTCATGATCGCCGGCGCGTGGATCGCCCACAGATCGAGCGCGCCCAGCGCATAGAAGATCACGAACGCGATGAAGACCCGCTCGCGCTCGGTGCGGATCGACATGTCCAGATCGGAGATCTTGTCGGTCGCGTAGAGATAGAGGATGAACAGCATCGGCGCGATCGAGGTGAAGAACGCGCTGTTGAAGAGCAGGATCAGGAAATCGCGCGTCCCGGAGGACCGGGCTCCGGCCAGGATCACGAACAAAGCGAGCGAGGTCAGGAAGGGGTTGCAGACGGTCGAAATGATCCGGGCGACGTCGGTCCACGCGCGTTTGCGCATGCGCAGCGGGGTCGGCTGCGAGGGGCTGGCCTGCATCGGGGACGGGCCTTCGGGCCCCGCCGTCGAACCCCCCCGAATGATCCTGGACCGCATCGCCTCACCGGCCGACGTCAAGCGCCTTTCGCGCCCCGAGCTCGATCAGCTCGCCCGCGAGATCCGTGAGACCCTCATCCGTGTCTGCGCGGTCAACGGCGGCCATCTGGCCCCGAACCTGGGCGTCGTCGAGCTGACGATTGCCCTCCACCGCGTCCTCGAGTTGCCGCGCGACGTCGTCGTGTGGGACGTCAGCCACCAGAGCTACGTCCACAAGCTGCTGACCGGTCGCGCCGACCGCTTCGACACCGTCCGCCAGGGCGGCGGGATCAGCGGCTTCACGATGCGCACCGAGTCGGAGTACGACCACTTCGGCGCCGGCCACGCCTCGACGTCGATCTCGGCCGCACTCGGGATGGCGACGGCCCGCGACCTCGCCGGTGGTCATGAGACCGTCGTTGCCGTCATCGGCGACGGCGCGATGACGGGGGGCCTCGCCTACGAGGCCATCAACAACGCCGGCCTGCTGAAGAGCAATTTCATCGTCGTGCTCAACGACAACGAGATGTCGATCGCCCCCAACGTCGGCTCGATCGCCTCGTACCTGAGCGTGCTGCGCTCCAAGCCGCTGTTCACTCGCGGTCGCGAGTTCGTCAAGGGCGTACTCGACCACGTGCCGCTCGGCGACACCGCGCGGCGCGCGCTCTCGACGGCCGAGATGGCCGGGATGCGCTTCGTCTCGCCCGAGCACAAAGCGCCGGTGATCTTCGAGGAGATGGGCTTCCGCTACATCGGCCCGATCGACGGTCACGACATCGACACGCTGCTCGACGTCCTCTCGAACGCGCGCCGCATCCCGGGTCCGGTGCTGCTGCACGTGAAGACCGTCAAGGGCAAGGGCTTCGACATCGCCGAGAGCGACAGCCGCACGTTCCACGGCGTCGGCCCCGGCGTCTACCATCCCGACGAAGGGAAGCTGGAGAAGAAGAGCGCGCGACCGACCTTCGCGCAGGCCTTCGCCGACGCGCTGATCGCCGCCGCCGAGCGCGACCGCCGCGTCATCGGGATCACCGCCGCGATGCCCGACGGGACGGGCCTGGCGAAGTTCGCCAAGCGCTTCCCCGACCGCTACTTCGACGTCGGGATCGCCGAGGCGCACGCGGTCTGCTTCGCCGCCGGTGCTTCGACCCGCGGCCTCAAACCGGTCGCCGCGATCTACTCGACGTTCTTGCAGCGCGCCTACGATCAAGTCGTGCACGACGTTGCCATCCAAGGGCTGCCGGTCGTCTTCGCGATGGACCGTGCGGGCTTCGTCGGCGACGACGGCCCCACGCATATGGGACTCTACGACGTCGCCTACTTGCGCACGCTGCCGGGGATGACGATCATGGCGCCGCGCAGCGAGGCCGAGGTCGCGCCGATGCTCGACCTGGCGCTCTCGCTCGAGGGTCCGTCCGCGCTGCGGTATCCGCGCGGCTCGACCAGCGGCAAGCACGACGAGGCGCCGGCGCCGCTGGTGCTCGGTCGCGCCGAAGTGCTGCGCCGCGGCGAAGGCGTCGCGATCCTCGCGCTCGGCAACACGGTCGACGTCGCGCTCGACGCCGCCGCGCTGCTCGACGGCGAGGGTGTGCGGCCGACGGTCGTCAACGCGCGCTTCGTCGTCCCGCTCGACGAGACGCTGTTGCTCGAACTAGCCGAGACGCACGAGCGCTTCATCACCCTCGAAGAGCACAGTCTCTCGGGCGGTTTCGGCTCCGCCGTGACCGAGTTCCTCAACGATCGCGGGATCGCGGTGTCGGTCGAGCGGATCGGCGTGCCGAACGTCCTCGTGCAGCACAACAAGGTGGAAGTGCAGCGGGCGCAAGTCGGGTTGTCGGCCGAGAACGTGGCCGCGCGCGTCCGGGCGCTCGCCCCGACCCGCACCACCTAAGCAAGCCAAGAGGGGTTTTCCCCGGCCGGGGCCAAGCCCCGGCGGTTCTTCTCAACCCCAGGAGTCCCGTATCGTGCTGCCCCCTCTCCTTGCCGCCGCGACCACCGCGGTCCAACCCGTCGTGGTCCATCCCGCCGCCGCGACCGCCGCTCATGTTGCCGGTCAGGCGGTGAAGGGCGGCGCGGTCAAGACGACGACGCTGCCGGCGCTGCCGCCGGGCTTCACGTTCGACACGACGCCGCACTCGCCGATCGCGGCGCACGCGGCGTGGCTCACCCACGGTCTGGCGGGACTCTTCATTCTCATGGGCGTGTTGCTCGTCGTGCTGCTCGCGATCCAGACGACGAAACAAGAAGGGCTCAGCGGCACGCTCGGCGGCCGCGTCGAGTCGGCGACCCGGCGTCTGGGGCTGGATCAGCAGATCGCGCGCGTGACGCAGTTCATCGCGATCTCATTCGTCGTCTTGGCGACGATCGTCTCGCTGACTGGGATCTAGTTCTTGGCCCTGCTCGAGGTCCACGACCTCAAGACGACCTTTCGGACCGAAGACGGCACCGTCGCGGCGGTCAACGGCCTCTCGTTCTCGGTCGATCCCGGTTCCACGCTCGGCATCGTCGGCGAATCGGGTTCCGGGAAGTCGGTCACCTCGCTCTCGATCATGCGCCTGTTGGCCTCGAACGGCCGGATCGAGAACGGTCGCATCCTCTTCAAGGGCGAGGACTTGCTCACCAAGAGCGAGTCGGAGATGCGCCGCATCCGCGGTCGCGACATCGCGATGATCTTCCAGGATCCGATGACCTCGCTCAACCCGGTGCTCACGGTCGGCGAGCAGATCGCCGAGGCGACGCGGCTGCACCTGGGATTGGGGAAGAAGGACGCCTTCGAGCGGGCGATCGAGATGCTGCGCCTGGTGCGCATCCCCGCCGCCGAAAAGCGCGTGCGCGACTACCCGCACCAGTTCTCGGGTGGGATGCGCCAGCGGGTGATGATCGCGATGGCGCTCTCCTGCGATCCCGCGGTGCTGATCGCAGACGAGCCGACGACGGCGCTCGACGTAACGATCCAAGCGCAGATCATCGAGCTGATGAACGAGATGCAAGAGCGGCTCGGCTCGGCGATCGTCCTCATCACCCACGACCTGGGCGTCGTTGCCGAGACCTGCGAGAACGTGCTCGTCATGTACGGCGGGAACATGGTCGAGTACGGCACCGCCAAGCAGATCTTCGAGTCGCCGAAGATGCCGTACACGGTCGGGCTGCTCGAGTCGCTGCCGCGGCTGGACCAGGCCGGCTCGCGGCTGGTGCCGATCGACGGCCAACCGCCGAACCTGCTGCACATGCCACCTGGGTGCGCGTTCGCGCCGCGCTGTCGGTATCGGATGCCGATCTGCGATGAGCCGGTGCCGCTCTACGATTTCGAGGGCGGCCACGTCGCGCGGTGCTTCCTCTACGACCCGCGCTCCGAGGGACAGCGTCCGCTCGGCGTGCCGGGAGGCGTGCGGTGAACGCGACCGCGCAGAGCATCCCCGCGACGGCGACCGACGATCTGGTCGTCGTCCGCGGCCTGACGAAATATTTTCCGATCACCGCCGGCCTCTTGCAGCGGCACGTCGCCGACGTCAAGGCGGTCGACGGGATCGATTTCGAGATCCGCCGCGGTGAGACGCTCGGG
>JBEKAU010000249.1:0-4865 GCA_050015755.1 Vulcanimicrobiaceae bacterium
GCCTGCGGTCGCGTACCGCGAGACGATCCGGACCGGCACCGAGACGCACGCGCGCTACAAACACCAGACCGGCGGCCACGGGCAGTTCGCCGACGTCAAGCTGCGCTTCGAGCCACGCGAGCGCGGCGCGGGCGTGACATTCGCCGAGAAGATCGTCGGCGGGGTCGTCCCCAAGCAGTTCTTTCCAGCGGTCGAGAAGGGGGTGCGCGACGCGCTCGCCGCGGGCGGTCCGCACGGCCACCCGGTCACCGACGTGCACGTGACCCTGTTCGACGGCACCTTCCACGCCGTCGACTCGAGCGAAGCGTCGTTCAAAACCGCCGCCGGGATGGCGGTTCGCGACGCACTCGACAAGGTCGGCACGGTCGTGCTCGAGCCGCTCGCGCGGGTCGAGACCCACGTCCCGTCGAGCTCGCTCTCGGGCGCCGTCGCACAGCTGACCGCCAAGCGCGGGCAAATCCTCGGGTTCGAGCCGGGCGAGAAGCCCGGCTGGGATCGCGTGCTCGCACTCGTGCCGCAAGCCGAACTCGGGCGCTATGCAACCGAGCTGCGCACGGCATCGGTTGGGCTGGGGACCTTTACGGCACGCCACGAGCGATTCGAGATCGTCCCAGAAAGGAACCCGACCGGGGTCTGAGCCGTTCCTCACGGGAGACGGGCGCCAAGCGTCCCGTCCCCCGTCGGCCGACCCTGAAAGGGGCTCCGGCGCACGAACGGGTACGGAGCCTCCAACCTTTCCCGGGAGATCGTTCGCCTTGCGCATCACGTCTCGCGTCTTTGCTCGTAGTGCCGTCACGTTCGGTGCGACCTTGGCCCTCGCCGGTTGCGGCGGTGCCGGCCTCGATTACGGCACGTACTCCATCAGCACCACCGCGTGTACGGGCTTTACCCCGGCGCTCGTATCGCCGGCCAACAACGCGACCAACGTTCCCCCCAGCACCTCGACGATCGAGCTCTCGGTGACGCCGGCGACCAGTCCACTCGCCGCGACGCCCAGTAACTATCAGCTGGTCATCGACGACACGGTGACCGGCGACGTGTACTACGACGCGCTCACGGTGACGTCGGCTCCCGCGACCGGCGCCGTCGCTGGTGACGTGTACCTCAAGTCAACGATCACCTCGCCGGTGCTGCCGCTCGCGCCGAGCCGGCTCTACTACATCGGCATCTACAATACGTCCTCGACCTGCGAGGTCAAGGACTTCGCCGGGTTCACGACCGGCACGTCATAGCGCATCGCGGACGCGCTGCGCGAACGCCGCCAGCGCGTCCCCGGTCGGGGTCGGGGCCTCGAACATCGGCAGATGGCCGACGCCATCGAGGCGCACGAACTCGGCCCGCATCGCCGCCGCCGTCGCGTGCAGCGACTCCGGCGTGAGGTAGGTGTCTTGCGCGCCGGCAATCACGAGGGCCGGCACCTGCACGTCGGCGAGCAGATCCTCGCCGCCGACGCGCGCGTGCATCCCGCGCACGAGCTGCGCACAGCCGGCCGGGTTCGCTCGCGCCATGACCGTCCGGAGCCGCTCGACCAGGTCGGGGCGTTCGGTGTACATCGCCGGCGCGAGATAGCGCGGCAGATAGCTCGCGATCGCGGCCTCCATCGACCCGCTTTCCTCGAGCGTGCGCGCGAGCACGTCGCGACTGCCCGCGAGCGTGCGCTGCTCGGCGCTCGCAGCGGCAGCGTTCACGCCGGTCGCGTCGGCGGCGACGTGGCTTGCGACCAGCGCGAGCCCGGCGACGCGTTCGGCGTACATGCGGAAGAACGCGAATGCGACGTAGCCGCCGATCGAGTGACCGACCAGCGCCGCGCGCTCGACGTCGAGCTGGTCGAGCAGTCCCGCGACGTCGCCGGCGAGCAGCTCCATGAGCGCCGGCCCGTCGCTGGGTTCCGACTCACCGCAGCCGCGCAGGTCGACGCGGATCACGCGCGTCCCGGCGAGTGCACCGGCGACGTCGTCCCACACGGTGCGGTCGAGCGGAAAGCCGTGCAGCAGCACGAGCGGCGTGCCGCGGCCGCCGGAATCGTCGTAGCCGATCCGGCGGCCGTCCACGGTGGCGATCATTTAGAAGTTCGCGGGCGTCAGGTTCGCGGCCGGGTTGACGTCGGTGAAGACCTCGTCGACGACGACCGTGTCGCCCTGAAAGGTCAACCGGCGCACCGGCAAGTGCGTCGCCTGCGAGAGGAAGATCTCCCGCTTGGTCGCGCCGTTGTCGTCGGTCCAGGGGAACGTCAGCGTGTCGACCGTCGCGCCGTTGTACGTCGCGGTGCCAGGCGTAATTGCGCTCGCCGAGGTCAGTTCATCGGCCATCGTCTGGAACGAGCCGTCGAGGATCGTGCCGCCGCGCAGATCGGTGGCACGTCCATCGTGGATCGAGACCGTCAGGTGCACGCTGCTGACGAGGAACCCGCCCTGGTGACCGCTGACCGTGTCGCCGCCGTTCCACACCGCGCCGCCGCCTTTGCCCGCGCCGCCGGTGATGTCGATCTTCGCGTAGTGCGGCTTGAGGTAGGCGTAGTGATAGGTGCGGTCCTGCGAGTCGCTGCCCTTGGTCTCGTGCACCTTGAAGTTGCAGGTGTAGCTGCTGATCTTGCCCCAGGCATCGAGGAACGCGGCGCCGGGACCGCTGGTCGGCGCCGCGCCGAGCAGCGCGAGGCTGCCGGCGAGTGCCGCGACGACGAGACTGCTGCGAACGATCATTTTGCTGTCCTCCGGAGATGCGAGAACACCGAGTTCGAACTGCCCGGCGCGTAGGGGTCGTTCGCGTAGACCGACGCGACGTTGACCGGTGGGATGCCCAGGTTGTACGAGGTGTTGAGCTGCGTGATGAACAGGTTGGCGATGATCGCGTAGCCGGTATCCGACGGATGCAGCCCGTCCAGGCTGAAGAATCCGCCGCCGTAGATCAGCGAACAGCACGCCGGCGGGTTGATCGGGACACCGCCCGCCGTCTCGATCGCGACGAAGGCCGTGTGGACGTCGACCAGCGCCGCGCCGGTCGCACTCGCCGCCGCGGCGATCGCGCCGTTGTACTCGGTGTTGAGCGCCTTCACTTCCGTCGCCACCGCGTCGGGGACGATCTGGCTGGGCGGAATCGTCGGCGCGACCGGAGTCGCCTGCGTGCTGATCTGCGTGAGCGCGGTGTCGAGCGTCGCGAACAACGCGTCGATCGTGAAGTAGCCCGCGGTGCCCAGACCCGTTTGCGCGATCTCTTGCGAGGCGTATGCGGTCGCGTACGCCTGCGCGATGCCTTGGGCCCCGACGGCGGGGAGCGCCGGCTCTTCCTTCTCGATTCCGGCGGTGAGGAACGCCTGCAGCTCGGCCTCGTAGGCGGGCTGCGGGATGAACGTCGCCGCGCCCATCACGTCGACGAGGTTCGCGATCGCGACCTTGGAGCCGGACTGCTGCAACGTCTTGATGATGGTGGTGAGATCGGTCTGCATCGAGCTGGGCGTCGTGACCGGCGCTTCGCCGTCGGAGAGTGCGAACTTGAGGAGATCGTTCGAGCCGAGCCAGACGGTCGCGACCTGCGCGTGCAGCGAGGCGGCCGCCTCGACCTGCGTGACGCCTTGGCCGAACCCGGCGAGGATCGGCCAGAAATTCTGGCTCTCCCCGTTGACGAGCGCGTTCAGATCGGCGATCTCGGGCGACGAGTTCGTGGCGCTCACCGAGCAGTTGCCGATCGCGCCGATCATATAGAGTGCTTCGTGGACGGTCTGGCCGGGGATTCCGACGTCCCACGGGTTGAGGGCGGGATTCTCGCGCAGCGTCAGCGCGGTCGAAAACGCGTTGGCGGCGGTTTGCGTGCCCGTGCATTCGCCCGTCACCGCGTACGGGAAGCCCAGCGAGGTCGGCGCGAGCAGCGAGCCCAGTCCGGGCGGGGTGATGAGCGGGAGCGGCGAGAGCGTCGGGTTGCTCATTGTCGCCAGGCCGACGCCGTTGGCTTGTTGCCACAGGAGCGAGAAGAACCCGTACTCCTGCGTCGCCTGCACCGGCCCGATCTGTCCGACCGGCGAGGTCGCGGCGATGATCGGCAGATTCGCGCCGACCAAGCCGTCCGACTGTTCGCCGGCGGTGAGGCTGTCGCCGACGCCGGCGATGGTGAGCTTGGCGGCGGTCGCCGTCGTCCCCGGATGGGACGGCGGCAGGAGCGACGCGCCGCTCTTGGCGCTGCTCCCGCCGCTGCAGGCGGCGAGCACGGCGACCGACGCGAGCGCGGCGGCAAGACGAAGACGTTGGATCATAGCGGAATCACCGTGGGCGAGCCGATGCCCAGCTGGAGCTGGATCTCGGCGGCGTGGAGGCCGGCGATCGTCGGCGCGACGAGGTTCGGCGTGCAGGGCAGGCGTTGGCACGTCAGGCTGGTGATGCCCCACGCTCCGGTATTCGAGGCGCCGCCTTCGAGCCAGGTCCACTGCGTGTAGAGCCAGGGCGTGAAGCGGTACGAGAGGCCGAACACGAACGTGGGCGTGTACTGCGGATACGGGTCGACCGGATCGTACTGCACCAGTCGCGAGGGCTGGAAGAAGAACGTCGTCTTGCGCGAGGCCCGATATTCGAGGTACAGCAGGCCGAAGAATTGCGGGTGGTTGTTCTCGTTGACGCCGGCGGTGTGGACGAGCCACTGCGAAGCGACCGTCACCGTACCGAAGAAACGCGGCGACGAAATGAACGGTATCGTCAGCGGCAAGAGCCACTCTTGCTCGGTGCGCAGGTGCAGCGAGACCGGATAGCCGTCGTACTCAACGGTCTCGACGTCGCCCTGGTTGAGGCCGCCGATCGAGGCCCAGTGCGCGAGATACGTGGGCGAGATCACGATCGGCAGCGGGCCGACCATGAACAGATTCTGATCGACGGCCGTAAAGA
>JBEKAU010000250.1:0-4861 GCA_050015755.1 Vulcanimicrobiaceae bacterium
GACGGCGCGGATCGCTTCCTGCATGAACAGCTCGTGCACCGCGGTGCGATCGTGCTTCTGCAGTTTGGAGTGGTAGACCGCGGCCGGCAAGCCGATCTCGTCTTGCAGATACTTCTGCACTTCGAGCGCGTTCTTGATCGTCGCGGTGTAGACGATCCCGGTCCCTTCGAGCTCGCCCTTGAGGAACAGATCCTTGAGCGTCTTGAGCTTGTTGGCTTCGCTGTCGGCGCGCCGCACCGAATAGACCAAGTTGGGGCGGTCGAAGCCCTTGACGATCGGCTTGACGTTGGGGATCCCGAGCTGGATGAGGACGTCCTCGCGCACGGCCGGCGTGGCGGTCGCGGTCAGCGCGAGCACCGTCGGCTTCCCGAGCTGCTGGATCACCTTGCCCAGGTTCAGGTAGGCCGGGCGGAAATCGTGACCCCACTGCGAGATACAGTGCGCCTCGTCGACGACGAACAGCGGGACCTTGAGCTCTTGCAGGATCGAGATGAAACCGTCATCCTCGAGCTTCTCCGGGGTGACGAAAACAATTTTCATCTCGCCCGACGCGATGCGCGCGATCCCCGCCATCTCTTGCTCTTCGGAGAGGGTCGAATTCAGCGCGACCGTCGAGGTGATACCGCGCTCGGCCAGCATGTCGAGCTGGTCTTTCATCAAGGCGATCAGCGGCGAGACGACGATCGTCGTCCCCGGCAGCAGCAGCGCGGGAAGCTGATAGCACAGCGATTTTCCGGCGCCCGTCGCGAGGATCGCCAGCGTGTCCTCGCCGGCGAGCACGCGCGAGATCACTTCCTCTTGGCCCGTATTGAACGTCTCGTATCCGAAATGTTCGCGCAACGCTAGGCGCAGATCGTCGGTCGACATGTCCCTTCTCACCGCGGTCTCGCAGACGACAGGGGACGCCTGGCTGAAAAGCAGGCGTCACCGTGGCGTCGATACCAGGTACTTCGGGGTTACCCGACCCCGCTTCTCTTGAAACTCGCGGCGCCCGCGAAACGATGCGGCGCGGTCAGATCGGCCGGCTGGTCCGCTCGGCGAGGTCCGCGCCCACGAAGCCGTAGCGCGTGTAGACGGCCTGCCCGGGCGTCGTGGTGACGAACGCGACGTAGGCATCGGCCAGCGCGGCGTGCGCGGGCGTGGCCTGCAGCGAGGTGACGTAATACGAGACGTCCTGCCGCTCGTTGTCCGCCAGCGGCAGGGCCACCATCTCGACCTTCGCGCCGCGCCCGATGGCGGCCTTACCCTCGGTCTTCCAGACGATCCCGACGTCGGCCCGGCCGTCCTCGAGCCGCTGGGGCGTCTCGCGGTGGTGGACTTGCGTGAAATAGACGGTGGGGCTGGCCTGGCATCCTTGACAGTCCTTGCCGCCGCTGAGCCGCGCATACAGGCCGTGCCGCTCGAGCACGGGCTTTGCATAGTAGGTCATGATGCCTTCGGTCAGCGGATTGGGGAGCGAGGAACGGACGTCGGCGCGGCCGAGGTCGTCGATGCCGACGATGTGCTTGGGATTGCCCTGCGCGACGAGCAGGGTGAGCTCGTTGTGCATGTAGGTCGCGTACGAGGTGGCCAGCTTCGCGTCGCGCAGCTTGCGCAGCGGGACCAGGTCGACCGTCGCATAGATGTCGGGTCGGCCCGGATAGTCGTGACCCTGGTACGAGAACCCGCCGTGCATGATGCCGTCGAACTCCATGCCGGGCGGCAGCGTCACCATGACGACGCTCGCATGCGGGTGCTCGACTTGGAAGGCGCGCACGACGTCTTCCATTGCGAAGAATTGATTGCCGGCGACCCAGACGATCAGGTCGGCGGTGGGCATCTCGGCCAATGCGGCGCCGCCTTTGACGACCGGTGCGCCCGGTGCGAAGTAGCGGAGATCGTCGTCGTACCCGGCCGGAATGGTCGTGTACGCGCTGGCGGGCGTGGCGGCCGCGACGGCGGCCGGGCCGGCGCCGAGAACGGCGGCGGCGACGAGCGCCGCGAGACGAAGGAGGGGCTTCATGCGGGGAGTGCGGTCCTTTCCAGAAATGCATCATCGAAGGGGATCAGCTCGGCGACGCCCCCCGGGTCATCCGAGACGGTTTCGATATCGAAGGCGGCGACGGCCGCCGCGAGTGCGCCCGTTCGCTCGCGGGCGCCGGTGGTTGCGGCGCGCATCTCGCGCACGCGCTCGGCGGCGGTGCGGCTGGCTTGCGCGACGTGCTGTGCGGTGGCGGACTGTTCGCGCGTCGCGACGGCGACCGGCAGGATCACCTCGGTGACGTCGCGTGCGGTGTTGCGCATCTCGTCGGCGGCGCGCGCGTTCTGTTCGATCACGGCCGAGACGGTGGCGATGTTGCGTGAGACCTCGGCGCTGGTGCGCCCCATGACGTCGACCCGGCCGGCAAGATCTTCGGCGACGACCGAGGCGCCTTCGATCGCCTGCTGCAGCGAGTCCAGCGCCGTGCTGGCGCGCGAGGCCAGCTCCAGCCCGTCGGTCAGCGATGCCGACGAGCCGCGGATGCCGGTGCCGGCCTCGACGGTCTCCTTGCGGATCGCGCCCAGGATGGTCGCGATCTCGCGCGTGCTCACGTTCGAACGTTCGGCCAGCTTGCGGATCTCGTCGGCGACCACGGCGAAGCCGCGGCCGGCGTCGCCGGCACGGGCGGCCTCGATCGCGGCGTTGAGCGCGAGCAAGTTCGTCTGATCGGCGATCTCGTCGATGGCCTGCACGATCTGCGCGACGTCGTTGGAGCGCGCTTCGAGCCGCTGCATCGCAGCAGCCGAGGCTTGCGCGGCGCCGTCGATGCGCCGGATCGCTTCGGCCGTCGCCAAGACGGCCTCGCGACCGCCGCGGCCCTGCTCGCGCGCGGCGCGCGCGGCGGCGGCCAACTGCGAGCCGACCGTGCCGAGCGCACCGAGCTCGTCGTTGAGGCGTTCGACGGCGCCCATGACGGCCTGGACGGACCCCGCCTGTTCGAGTGCGCCGGTCGCGATTTGATCGGCCGACCGCGAGAGTTCCTCGACCGCGACGCCGGACCGGTCGATGCGCTCGGACTGCGTGAGCGCGCCCTCGGCCAAGAGCGCCATGGAGGTGACGAAACCGTCGATCGTGCCGCTCACGCCGCCGGCCTCGGAGGCGATCGCGTCGTTGATGGTCGCCAGCTCGTCCGAGGCGCCCGAGACGCTGCGCAGCAAACTGCGCAGCATCGCCGAGGCCGACGTATACTGTCGGGCGACGTCGGTGACACCGGCGGCGAGCGTATTGTACCGCCGCGCCAAGTCGCCGATCTCGTCGCCGTCGCGATCGTTGAGCGGAAGGCGTTCCGCCAACGCGACGGTGCCGCTGAGCCGCCCGCGGGCAAGGTCGGCGAAGGCGTCGGAGAGCGCGCGGAAGTCCTCGTCGACGATGCGCGCGATCGCGTTGTTGACGCGGCCCATGCGGCTCGCGAGCGAGCGGCCCAGGATGAGCGCCGCCAGAACGCTGGCGGCTAGCGCGGCGACGCAGAACGCGAGCAGGATGTACGCCAGACGCTGCGCGTCGGAGAAGGCGCTCGAGACGACGCGCGCGCTGAGCGAGGCGTCGGCGACGGCGATGCCGTCGGTCCCTTGTCCAATCGTACCGAACTGGTCGATCTGCTGCTTGAGGATCCCCAGCGACGCCAGTGCCGCCTTGTGGCGCCCGGAGTCCAGGGTGAAGGCGATCTGGTCGATCAGCGAGGTGATGAGCTGCAGCTGCGCGGTGGCCTGATCGACGTACTGTTGGAAGCTCGGATGCGTCTTCGCGTACGCGGTCAGCGTCGTCATCGTCGTGTCGAGGTGCGAGCGGATCGCCGACTCATCGCCCAAGTACGATTTCTGGCCGGTCGCCGCATAGCCGCGCAAGCCGCTTTCGAGCTGCCGCACGTCGGCCAGCACGGCCTGAATTTCCGCCGCGTGGGTCAAGGTCTGCGTCGCCGTCTCGCCGCGCACGGCGACGTCGTGCGCACCGCGCACGGCGACGATGGCTCCGATCGCCAGGATCAGAGCCGGAAGAAGGAAGCAGAGCGCGAGTTTCCCGCCCAGACGCGCGTGACGCATACGATTACGCGAAGCGGTAGCGGTGGAACACCGCTTGACCTTCCGGCGAGAGGACGTAGTCGACGAACGCCTTCGCGAGCGGCTTGTTCGTGCTGCCGGTCGCAACGGCGATCTCGTTCTGAATCGAACCGCCCAGCGCCGGATCGATCGCGACTTCGTCGGCGCGCTGCGCCTCCTCGCCGTAGAGATCCGAGGTGAAGACGATGCCCGCGTCGGCCGAACTGTTATTGACTTGACCGGTGACGGCCTTGGTGTTCACGCCGTGTGCGACGACGTTGGCGTCGAAACGGGCGGCGAAGTCGGCGCCGTATTCCTTGGACGCGCGCTTGACCAGCGCGTGGGTGAAGCGCCCGATGGGGGTCGCATCATCACCGATCGAAAGGCGCACGCCCTTGCGGCCCAAGTCCGCCAAGCTCGCGAGGTGCAGCGGATTGCCCTTGGCGACGATGATCGTCGGTACCAGCTTGCACATCGGATGCGGCGCCTCGACCAAATTCTTCTGGACGGCCTTCGACGTCAGCTCGGCGATCGAGGAGACGAAGACGTCGCACGGCGCGCCGGCTTCGAGCTGACCGTAGAGCGCGTCGGGACGACCGAAGAACGGCCGCACGGTCGCGCCGCCATGCTTGGCGCCGAAGTCCTTGATGATGTCGTTGAGCGGCCGGTCCGAATTGAGCGGCGCCAGGACGACGAGCGGGGTCTCCGCGGAAGCGATCCGCGAACCCGCGGCCGCGAGCAATGCAGCGGCCGATGCGACAAATAGCGATCTGCGCACGAGAGATGACCTTCCCGAGGAAAAACA
>JBEKAU010000251.1:0-4851 GCA_050015755.1 Vulcanimicrobiaceae bacterium
CGCTGCACACGCCGCTCGATCGCGACGCGACGCTGGCCGGCGCGGCCGCGATCGGCTCGCCGTTCAACGTGCTCTCGCTGGTTCCCGACGTGGCGCACCTCTACGAGCGCAGCGCGTACTCGCCGTTGTGGGCCGTGCAGGTCATCGGCGCGGCGCAGACGGTCCGGCTGACGTCCTACGCGGCGTTCGCGGCCCGCGGCCCTGCTGCCGCAGGCTTCTTGGTGAACTGCCCGGTCATCGCGTTCGGCGACACATCCGCCTACTGACGACCGCGGTACGACAGCGAATGACACACACGCGTCGTTCGCAAACAGTACCATGAGGTGAACGTTCTCCTCGCGCCCTGCCTGGTTGTCTTCCTCGGCTATCTCACGCTCGGGATGGCCTTGCCGGTCATCCCGTTTCGCGTCCACGACGAGCTCGGTTTGGGTGCCGTCGCGGTTGGCTTCGCGATCGGCATCCAATCGCTGGCGACGTTGGTGACGCGGCCCTTCACTGGCGTGCTCGTCGACGAGCGCGGACCGCGCTTCACGATCCTGCTCGGCGGTGTGCTCGGGATTCTCGTCGGGCTCGCGTATCTCGGTTCGTCTGCACTTGCTGCCGTCGGTGCAAGTTACACGGAACTGCTCGTCGGCCGCGTGCTGCTGGGATTGAGCGAGAGCATGGTCATCACTGGTTCGCTCGCGTGGGGGATCGCGCGGGTTGGACCGACGCGCTCGGGCGCGGTGATGGTGTGGGTCGGGATCGCGATGTTCGCGGCACTCTCGGCCGGCGCGCCGCTGGGCGCGGAACTCGCGCGGACGTACGGCTTTGGCGCGGTCGCCATCGCCGTCACGCTGGTTCCGCTGCTGATGCTGGCGTGCGCGGCGACGCTCCAACCCGTGCGCCGTCCGCACGGCCCGTCGGTCTCGCTCGGCACGGTGCTGCGCGCGGTCGCGCCGGCCGGTGTCGGCCTTGCGCTCACCTCGATCGGCTACGGCGCGATCGTCGCGTTCGTCACGCTGTTCTTCGCCGCGCACGGCTGGCACGACGCCTCCTACGCGTACACGGTGTTCGGCGCCGCGTTCATCGTCGCGCGGCTGCTGTGCGGAAGCTTCCCCGACCGCTTCGGCGGCGTACCGGTGGCGATAGGTGCGCTACTCGTCGAGTTGGTCGGCCAACTGCTGCTCTGGCGGGCAGGCGTCCCCGGCGTCGCGCTGGTCGGGGCCGCGCTGACCGGCGCGGGCTATTCTTTGGCGTTCCCGGCCTTCGGCGTCGAGGCGGTGCGGCGCATCGCCGCCGCCAATCGCGGCGCCGCACTCGGCGTCTATGTCGCTTTTCTCGACTTGGGCTTGGGCGTGATGGGTCCGCTCAACGGACTGATCGCGGCGCAATTCGGCTATCCGGCGGTCTACGCGGCCGGCGCGTCCAGCGCGCTGCTCGCGCTCGGTGTCGCGTTCGCGCTGCGCACGGTGCGGGCGGCGCCGCCTCGGCCGCCCCAGTGAGCGAGGCGCCGGAAGATGTCTCCGTGTCGGCTGGCTCGGTCGGCAGGAAATTTTCGTCCGTCCCGCTCAAGCTACTCGCCCGTCATGTTCGACCACACATAACGGACCGCGGCGCAGTCCGTCGGGACGTGCCGCCGCAGAATTGCACGAACGTCGCGCGAGGAATCGCTCATGGCACTGCTCGAGCCTCTCACCACAACGCTGCCGGAATTTGCGCGGAACTATCTGCGCGCTACCAAACAGCTCTTCATCGACGGAAAGTTCGTCGATGCGAGGAGCGGGAAGACGTTCCCGGTCTACGATCCTTCGACCGGCGGCGTCCTTGCGAACGTCGCCGAGGGTGATGCCGCCGACATCGACTTGGCCGTCACCGCCGCGCGCCGCGCGTTCGAGCGTGGCCCGTGGCGCACGATGTCCGCATCCGACCGCGGTCGTCTGATTTACAAGCTCGCCGATGCGGTCGAACGCCGGCTCGAAGACTTCGCGCTGCTCGAATCGCTCGACAACGGCAAACCGCTCGCGGTCGCGCGTGTCGCCGACGTCCCGATGTCGGTCGACAACCTGCGCTACATGGCCGGCTGGGCGACGAAGATCAACGGCGACACGATCTCGATCCCGGGAACCTTCCACGCCTACACGCGCCGCGAGCCGATCGGCGTCGTCGGCCAGATCATTCCGTGGAACTTCCCGCTGCTGATGGCGGCCTGGAAGCTGGGCCCGGCGCTCGCGTCCGGCTGCACGATCGTCCTCAAGCCGGCCGAACAGACGCCGCTCTCGGCGATCCTCATCGCCGAGCTGGCCGCCGAAGTCGGCTTCCCGCCGGGCGTCCTCAACGTCGTGCCGGGCTACGGCGAGACCGCCGGCGCCGCGCTCGCCAACCATCCCGACGTCGACAAGATCGCCTTCACCGGCTCGACCGAAGTCGGCAAGCTGATCGTCAAAGCCGCGGCCGGCAATCTCAAGAAAGTGACGCTGGAACTGGGCGGCAAGTCGCCCAACATCATCTTCGCCGACGCCGACATCGACGCGGCGACGCAAGGCGCGGCGTTCGGGATCTTCTTCAACATGGGGCAGTGCTGCACGGCCGGCTCGCGGCTGTTCGTCGAACGCTCCGTATTCGACCAGGTCACGCAAGGCGTCGCGGCTGCTGCCAAAGCGATGCGCGTCGGCCCGGGTCTGGATTCTCGCACCGACATCGGCCCGCTCGTCTCCGACGAGCAGCTGGCGCGCGTGACGAGCTACATCCAATCGGGCATCAGCGAAGGCGCGCGTGCGCTCTCCGGCGGTTCGCGTGCCGGCGACCGCGGCTACTTCGTCGAGCCGACCGTTCTCGTCGACGTGAAGCCCGACATGAAGATCATGCGCGAGGAGATCTTCGGACCCGTCGTCGCGGCAACGCCGTTCGACGATCCGAACGAGATCCTCGAGCAGGCCAACGACACCGTCTACGGTTTGGCGGCCGGCGTGTGGACGAGCAACGTGAGCAAGGCGCACACGGTCGCGGCCGGTTTACGCGCCGGCACCGTGTGGGTCAACTGCTACAACGTCTTCGATCCGGCGCTGCCGTTCGGCGGGTACAAACAGTCGGGTTGGGGCCGTGAGATGAGCCACAACGCGCTCGAGTGCTACACCGAGACGAAGTCCGTCGTGGTGAAGCTCTAACATGGCCATAAGCGCTCCCGTCGCGCGCTGGTCCGACGATACGAGCTGGCGCGGCAAGATCTACTCCGGAACCTGGCGCGAAGGGGGCGCCGGGACGATCGACATCGTCGACAAGGGCAGCGGCGCCGATCTCGGCACGCTGGGCGTTGCCTCCATAGCCGACGTCACCAAAGCCGCCGCGGCGGCCGCCCGCGCGCAACCCGCGTGGGCGGCGCTCGCGGCAGCCGACCGCGCCGACATCCTCCAACGCGCGCGCGACCTGCTCGCCGCGCACCGCGACGAGTTCGCGTGGTGGCTCGTACGCGAGTCGGGTTCGACGATGCCGAAGGCGCAATTCGAGATCGAGTTCACGCTCGGAAAGTTCGACAAGATCATCGCCGATGCGCGGACCGCGACGTACGACGAGGTGATCGTCGACGAGGGCGGCTATCGCAGCGTCGCGAGCCGGGTCCCGCTCGGCGTGGTCGGCGTGATCGGGCCGTTCAACTTCCCGCTCTACCTCAACTTGCGGGCGGTGCTGCCGGCGCTCGCGTTCGGCAACACCGTCGTCCTCAAGCCCGATGAGCAGACCGCCGTCGCGGCCGGCATCCTGGTCGCCAGACTGTTCGCGGAAGCGGGTCTGCCGGCCGACGTGCTGCACGTGCTGCCCGGCGACGTCGATCCCGGCAAGGCGCTCGTCGCCGATCCCAACGTCGCGATGATCGCGTTCACGGGATCGAGCGCGGTCGGCAAGCAGATCGGCGCGGTCGCCGGCGGTATGCTCAAACGCGTCTCGCTCGAGCTCGGCGGCAACAGCCCGTTCATCGTGCTGGAGGATGCCGACATCGAAGCGGCCGCGCGCTGCGGCGCGTGGGGATCGTTCCTCCACCAGGGACAGATCTGCATGGCGTCGAGCCGCCACCTCGTGCACCAGAGCATCGCCAAGGAATACGCGGCGGCGCTCACCGAGCATGCGAAGAACCTGGTCGTCGGCGACCCGGCACTCGGCGAGGTTCACCTCGGGCCGCTGATCAACGAACAGCAGCTGCAGCGCGTCGATCGCATCGTCGGGGAAACCGCCGCCAAAGGCGCGACGATCACCACCGGCGGCACGCACGAAGGTCGCTTCTTCCGGCCGACCGTCATCACCGGCGTGACGCCCGGGATGGCGGCGTTCGACGAGGAGATCTTCGGACCGGTCGCGCCGATCACGACCTTCTCCAACGACGAAGAAGCGATCGCGCTCGCCAACCAAACCGAGTACGGTCTTTCGGCCGCAGTGCACTCCCGCTCGCTCGACCACGCGCGCGCCGTCGCGCGCCGATTGCGGACCGGGATGGTCCACATCAACGACCAGACCGTCAACGACGATCCGCGCATCCCCTTCGGCGGCGTCGGCGACTCGGGCAACGGCAGCCGTCAAGGCGGTCACGCCGCGCTCGACGAGTACACGACCTGGCGCTGGTCGACCGAACGGGCCGAACCACCCCAGTACCCGTTCTAGAAGAAGCCGCTAGACGGGCGCGGTCGCCGCGTCCGTCTGGCGGACCTTGTTGATCGCGGCGAGGACGCGTTCGGGCGTCATCGGGAGGTCGTCGAGCCAGGCGCCGGTGGCGTCGTAGATCGCGGCGGCGACGGCAGGAGCGAACGGGACCAGCGGCATCTCCGCCATGCCGCGCGAGCCGAACGCGCCGATCGGATCGCCCAGCTCGAGGATGAGCGGCAC
>JBEKAU010000252.1:0-4850 GCA_050015755.1 Vulcanimicrobiaceae bacterium
GAAGAAGATCGCCGCCGACGCCGGGTCGGCGCGCAGCATCGGCTCGTTGATCGCGACGTAATTCGCGACGACGTCGGTGATCGCGACGCCCTCGCGCGCGAAGCGTTCCGCCGGTGCGAGCAACTCGTCCAGGTCACGCGTTCCGTGGGCGCGGCCGACGTCGTCCCACGAGCGGACGCCACCCGGGACCGAGACCGCGAGCGCGCCGCGCAGCGGCAGCAGACCGCCCGGCAAGGTGTCGAGCGACGCGGTCCGCGGCGTGCGTCCACTGCCGTTATATGAGACGGTCCGTTCCGTGCGTGGGTCGTGGATGATCCAGAAGGCGTCGCCGCCCAGGCCGCAACTGGCCGGGTAGGCGACGGCCAGGACCGCGTTGGCCGCGATCGCCGCGTCGACGGCGTTTCCGCCGCGCCGCAGCACGTCGAGCCCGACGTCGGTGGCCTGCGCATGGGGGGTGGCTACCATCGCCCGGGTCGAGCGCGCCACCGCGCGCGAGGGCCAGGCGGTTACCGAGGATTCGGACGGCATCCGCGGCCGGTTCGCCCGCTCAGGGCGACCGCCCCCCAGGAGTCGGGAGCGGCCCCGCACGAACACACGTCGGTTCGTTCCCCCGGAGGGCCCCTTCTCTGTTCACCTATGTGGTCCGGCGGACGCTGCAAAGCATTCCCCTGCTCTTGCTCGTCTCGGTCGTCTTGTTCTCGATCCTCCAGGCGGCGCCCGGGGGCCCGCTGACGCCCTATCTCCAGAACCCGCACCTGACCCAGGCCGACATCGATCGGCTCCGGCACAACCTCGGGCTCGATCAGCCCGCCTACGTCCAGTACCTCAAGTGGCTTTGGCAGGTCGTCCATGGCGACTTCGGCTGGTCGATGTCCAACTCGGAGACGGTCACGCAGGCCATCCTCGAGCGCGTTCCGGCGACGCTCGAGCTGATGGGTGCCTCCTTCGTCCTCTCGCTGGTCGTCGGCGTCATCTTCGGCATCGTCAGCGCGGTGCGCCAGTATTCGTGGATCGACTACCTGCTCACGACCGCGGCGTTCTTCGGTCAGTCGATGCCGGTATTCTGGTTCGCGATCATGCTGCAACTGCTGTTCGCGGTCTATGGGTTGCCGGTCGGCTTCGGCTACAAGATCCAGCTCCCATCGGCCGGCCTGAGTGACTTCGATCAGTTCGTCCTGGTCGACCGCTTGCGGCATCTCGTGCTGCCGACCATCGTCCTCTCGCTCGCGTTCGTGGCGACGTATAGCCGCTTCATGCGCAGTTCCATGCTCGAGGTGATTCGCACCGACTACATGCGCACGGCCGCCGCCAAGGGCGTGAGCCGCATGGGGATCATCTTCAAGCACGGCTTCAAGAACGCGCTGATTCCGCTCGTCACCGTGGTCGCGTTGACGCTGCCCGGCATCGTCGCCGGTGCGGTCGTGACCGAGACGATCTTCGCGTGG
Source organism: Vulcanimicrobiaceae bacterium (assembly GCA_050015755.1). Taxonomy (GTDB): domain Bacteria; phylum Vulcanimicrobiota; class Vulcanimicrobiia; order Vulcanimicrobiales; family Vulcanimicrobiaceae; genus Vulcanimicrobium. Next base: position 1,446 of record JBEKAU010000252.1, read on the forward strand.
CCCGGGATGGGTCGGCTGTTCTTCAACGGCTTGCAGCAGTTCGATTTCGCTCTGCTGATGGGCTACATGATGCTGGTCTCGTTCCTCGTCATCTTTTGCAACCTGCTGGCAGACGTCTGTTACGCCTGGCTGGACCCGCGCGTGAAGTACACCTGATGGCCGCTTCGCTTCCGCTTCCGACCACCGTCGACGACGACTTCGTCCCGTCCCGGAATACCGTTTGGCGTCGCTTTCGCAAGCACAAGATCGCGCTCGGCGGCCTGGTCGTGCTCGCGATCCTCGCGTTCATCGCGATCTTCGCCAAGTTCCTCGCGCCGGCCGATCCCAACCTGATCGATCAGCTGCACTGGACCGGCTATCCGCTCCCGCCGGGTGCGTTCGGCCACATCCTGGGCACCGACGAAGTCGGCCGCGATCTGCTCTCGCGCTTGATGTTCGGTGCGCAGATCTCGCTGACGGTCGCGGTGTGCGCGGTCGTCATGGAGATCGTCATCGGCAGCGTCCTGGGCGCGATCTCCGGCTACTACGGCGGCTGGATCGACTTCGTGATCATGCGCGTCACCGACGTCGTCCTCTCGATCCCGCTGCTCCCGTTACTGCTGGTCATCACCGCGATCGTCGAGGCGACGTCCACCAAAGCGGCGCTGAGCTTCCTGGTCATCGTCGTCATCATCGGCGGACTCTCGTGGCCGTCGGTCGCGCGTCTCGTGCGTGCCTCGTTCCTCTCCTTGCGCGAGCGCGAGTTCGCAGAGGCGGCGCGCGCAGTCGGTAACCGTGACGGGCGGATCATCTTCCGCCACCTCCTCCCCAACGCCGTGGCGCCGATCATCGTGCAGGCGACGCTCGACGTCGCGAACGTCATCCTCTTGGAGTCGACGCTCTCGTTCCTGGGGTTCGGGATTCAGCCGCCCACGGCTTCATGGGGCAACATGCTCGCCAACGCGCAGAGCAACATCGTCCAGGGGCCTTGGGTTGCCATCTATCCCGGTCTTTGCATCTTCGTTACCGCGCTGGCCATCAATTATGTGGGCGACGGGTTGCGAGATGCGCTCGATCCGAATTCGCGTTAGCGGCTAGGACGGTAGGACCCGACTCAACCAAGTCTCGGATCGCGCCGTAGCCGAAGCGCCCGTTGCTCAAACGCGTGGGCGCAGCGAGAGCGTCAAGCTCGCCTCGTCTGCGCGCTCGACGATCGCATCGTAGGTGTCTCGCGCAGCATCGAGCTGCCGGAGCAGGCCGCCGCGTTCCGGCGCGTCGGGGGGCAAGGTGTCCATCCGCCGTGAGATCGTGAGGATGCGTGCCATCTGCGCGTCGGCCGCCGGGCGCAGATCGGTCGTCGTGACGTCGCGCTGCACGGTCGTCCCGAGCTGTTCGAGCGCCTGCATCGTGACGCGGAGTTGCTGTGCGGGAAGCGTCGCGCGCAGCGCGGACGGCGCGCCGGTCGTCGCCGCGTCGCGCAAGATGGCATGCGCCCGCAGCGCGGCGGCCGGGAGCGACGGTACCTCGACGACGAGCAGAGCCTGCTCGGTGACGAGCGGCATGCCCGTGTTCGGCGCGCGGAACACGAATGGCGTCGCGGGCGCTGTCGCCAGTGCGGCCCGCTCGGCGGCGGCCTCATGGGCTTCGTAGCTCGCGATCGCCGCGCCGCCTAGGCCGAGGACGAGCACAGCGGCGGTCGCGTAGCGCGCCGGCGTCATCCACCACGCGCCGCTGGTGAGCCGTTCGGCGATGCCGCGCGCCCGCGTCGCGTCGACGCGCGCGAGCGTCGCGTCGAGGACACGCGGCGGCAGCGGCGGCAGCACTGCATCGCGGTCCCGCAGCGCGGCAGTCAGCAGTGCGTCGACGTCGTCGCGGTCGGTCACGACGCTTCGATCTCGGCGGCCGGCGCGAGCGCATCGCGCAGCCGCTGTTTGGCGTAAAACGCGCGCGTCTTTACTGTCGCGACTGGGACCGCGACGATCTCGGCGATCTCGTGCTGCAAGAAGCCCTCGAGGTACGTGAGCCGCAGCACCGCGCGGTGCTCGGGTGTGAGCGTGCGCAGCGCGTCTTCGAGAAGGGCTCGATCGGCATCCCGCAGCGCGGTCGTCTCCGGACCGTCGAGCAGCGAGGCGATGTCGAGGACCGCGTCGAGCGGCACCGTCGGCAGCCGTCGGCGGCGCAGAGCGTCGATCGCCTTGTGGTGGGCGATGCCGAAGAGCCAGGTGCGCACGCGCGCGCGGCCGCCGTAGCGGGCGGCATGGCGCCAAACCTCGACCATCACGTCGCTGGTGAGCTCCTCGGCGAGTCCCTCGTCACGGACGAGGTCGCGCACGAACCGGTGGACGGCCGCCGCGTGCGCGGAGAAGAAGGCTTCGAAGGCGAGCCGGTCGCGGCGGGCGATGCGTTCGAGCAGCTGCCGGTCCTCGGCGTCGCTCATCCGGCCCTCATACCGCTAGAGTCGAGGGCCGGAGCGCAAAGGTTCAGCCTTCGGTCTTCGGGGTGAAGTCGAGCGCGGCGGAGTTGATGCAGTAGCGCTCGCCGGTCGGGCGCGGGCCGTCGGGGAAGACGTGGCCCAGATGCGAGTCACAGGAGGCGCAGCGCACCTCGGTCCGCCGCATCCCGTAGGCGTTATCGTCGATGAGCTTCACGCGCTCACGATCGGAAGGGGCCCAGAAGCTGGGCCAGCCGGAGCCGCTTTCGTACTTGGTGTCGGAGGAGAAGAGCGTTGCCCCACAGGCGCCGCAGGCGTACGTCCCCGCGTCCTTGTTATGATAGAGCGCGCCGGTGAAGGCCCGTTCCGTGGCGCCCTCGCGCAGCACCGCGTAGCGATCCGGCGGGAGCTCCGTGCGCCACTGCGCATCGGTCTTGTTCTGGAGGTCCATACACCTCCGAAAACACGTTTACTGGTGCGTTGGGCTGCAGGTCGAGCAGCGGCCGGTGAAGGTCACCGTCTCGTGCTCGATGGCGACGCCGTAGCGCTGGGCCAGTGCCCGGCGGGTCGCCGGGGGAACCGCGAAGTCCAGGTCGGCGATCGTGCCGCAGGCCTCACAGCGGAAGTGGGCGTGCGGGCTGGCGGCCGGCTCGTAGACGGCCGAGGCCTCGCCCGGGACGTCGATCTTCATCACGGCACCCTGGTCGTGCAGCCGGGCCAGCCCGCGGTGCACCGTGGCAAAGCCGATCCGGGGCTGCAGCGCGCGGGCGCGCAACCAGATCTCTTGGGCGGTCAGGTGACTGCCCGGACCGGCTTCCTCGACGACGTCGAGGACGGTCCGATAGTTGGCGGCCAGACCTGTCCGATCGGCGGTTGACAGGGGGTGCGGGATGGGGTAGCCTCCGAAGGTGGAGTGAAAACCGTTCTCAGTCTCAGTTATAGACGAGATCGGCTCCCAATACAAGAGTTATCGGAGGTTTTTTGTGCTAGCGAAG
>JBEKAU010000253.1:0-4849 GCA_050015755.1 Vulcanimicrobiaceae bacterium
GTGATATTTCCGACCTCGCGCTTGATCTCCTTATCTAAGATCACTGGACTAGCCGTCCGAAATGCCCTGAGCAGACACAGGGTTCAGTTCAGCATGTGGATGATGTGCGTCGCGATTCGCCTGCCCAGCTCCACGGGGACGGCGTTCCCTATCTGCTTTGCGACTTGAACGCTGGACCCCACGAAGACGAAGTCGTCGGGAAATGTTTGTAGTCTCGCCGCTTCGCGAATCGTGATTGGTCGGTCAGCTTCCGGATGGAGATAGCGTCCCTTCTCCGGCTTGAAGAACTCCGTACGAATCGTCGGCGCAGGTTCGTCCCACTTCATCCTACCAAATACGTCGGTACTGCCCCTTGGCTTATTGAGCCAGCACCTCGGCGTGATATCTGGTCGATTTCGCATCAAATCGAATCTGTTGCCGCCAGGAGGCACCGCTCTGTATCGCTCAAGCGAAACAGGCGTGGGATTCCGCCCAATGTGCCAGTTCTTGCCGTCCGGCCAAATGGGCAAATCTCCGATTGCATCTCGGACCGTTCTACGTGAGAAGGTGTCTCCGGACGGTAACGATGCTACACCGATTCGGCTGCCAATGACGATCGCTCGCTTTCGCCGCTGTGGTACCCCAAAATCAAATGCATTGAGGACTCGAAAAGCCGTGCTGTATCCAAGCGCTGCGACATACTCCAACAATTGCTCAAATTCGTCGGACTTCAGAAACTCTGGTACATTTTCGATCACAAATGCCTTCGGCCGCGTAGCGCTGAGTACTCTGACATAGTGCCTCCAGAGCTTATTTCTCGGATCATCACGCTCGCAATTAACGATACGCCCCAAGGGTGAGAACCCTTGGCACGGCGGACCACCAACTAGGACGTCCGCTTCCGGAGTCTTAAGTTCGACCGGCCAAATACGGAGACCCGGCCCGGTCCAAGTTAGAAATCCCTGACAACGCTCGACGACGACATCCTCGATCCGACCAGCGAGGACGTGGGCTCCGAAGTTTTCTGCATATGAACGCGCTGCCCAAATATCGCACTCGACGGCAGCGACCGGTATAAAGCCAGCACTCCGAAAGCCGGCCGTAATTCCTCCCGCGCCAGCAAATAGGTCGGCAACGAAAAGTTGACTCTCGGAACACGCCGCTCGCACGACAGCCTCCGTGGACCGCACGTGAGTCGCGCGGGGACTTGCTCACGTTCTCGGAGCAGTGCTTCCCTCACGACGGTCGCCCGGAACGGCAAGGCCCAGTTGCCAGAACTCTACCAAGTCCGTTGGAGCGCGGAGCAATCGTCGCAACCGCGATTTGTGCCTACCCGCGAGCCCAACGTAATGGTAAATCCTTGCAGCACTGAATCACTACAACCCAATCATCCGAGCAATCACCAATCGCTGCACCTCGTTGGTCCCCTCGCCGATCTCGTTGATCTTCTGATCGCGATACATGCGAGACACCGGGTACTCGTCCATGAATCCGTAGCCGCCATGGATCTGCACCGCCTCGTTGACGACGCGGCGCGAAACCTCACCCGAATACAGCTTCGCCAGTGACGCGGAGAGCTCGTACGGCCGCCCGTTGTCCTTTTCCCACGCGGCCTTGAGCACCATGAGCTTTGCGTGCTCGATCTCCATCAGCATGTCGGCGAGCTTGAACTGGATCGCCTGGAACTTGGAGATCGTCTTGCCGAACGCGCGGCGCTGCACCGCGTACTTGTAGGCCTCGTCGTACGCCCCCATCGCGACACCCACCGACAGCGCCGCCACCGAGATCCGCCCGCCATCGAGGATGGTGAGGAACTGCCGCAGCCCCTTGCCCCGCGGTCCCAACATATTCTCTTCGGGAACGGACGCGTCGACGAACGCCAACTCACGGGTATCGCTCGCCCGCCACCCCATCTTCTTGTACTTCTTCGAGCGCGAGAACCCGGGCGTGTCCTGCGGGACGATGAAATTCGAGATTTCCTTACGCCCACCGTCATCCGTCCCGGTGACGGCGGTGATGGTGGTGCCGCCGGTGATGTCGGTGCCGCTGTTGGTGATGAAGGCCTTGGTCCCGTTGATGACCCAGCGGCCGCCCTGCAGCTCGGCCCGGGTCTGGGTGTTGCCGGCGTCGCTGCCCGCCTCGGGCTCGGTCAGGCCGAAGCCCCACAGGCGCTCCCCCTTGGCTAGGGGGACGAGCCACTTTTGCTTCTGCTCCTCGGTGCCGAACAGATAGATGGGGGAGGCGCCCAGCGAGACGTGAGCGGCCAGGGTGATGCCGGTCGAGGCGTCGGCGCGGCTGATCTCCATCACCGCCAGCGCGTAGCTGACCGTATCTGCGCCGACGCCGCCGTATTCTTCCGGGAAGGGCAGACCCATCAACCCGAGCTCCGCCATCTTCGCGACCAAGTCGTACGGGAACCGCTCCTCGGCGTCGTTGCGTTCCGCTTGCGGAGCCACCTCGTTGCGTGCGAAGTCGCGACAGAGGTCCTGGATCGCTTTTTGGTCGTCGGTCAGGTCGAAATTCATGGTCAGCCGAAGGTCTCGGCCGCGCGCCGTCCAAACCCTCTTTAAACCCTGCGCCGGAGTATCGTCTCTCCTATGATCAGACTCCGCGGCGTGTCGCTCACGTATCCGAACGGAACGCGGGCGCTGGACGACGTCGATCTCGAGATCGAAAAAGGCAGCTTCGTCTTTCTCGTGGGCCACAGCGGCACCGGAAAGTCGTCGCTCCTCAAGCTGCTCTATCGTGAGGAGCTGCCCGAACGCGGTGAAGTGCACGTCGACGGCATTCGCGTCGATACGCTGCGCCGCAGCCGCGTCCCCAAACTGCGCCGCAACATCGGCGTCGTGTTCCAAGACTTCAAGCTGCTCTCGCACAAGACGGTCTGGGAAAACGTCGCCTTTGCACTCCAAGTAACCGGCGTGAGCACGCGCGACCTGATGCGCCAGGTGCCGCGTTCGCTCGATCTGGTCGGGCTCTCGCACAAGAGCCGCATGTTCCCGACCGAGCTCTCGGGCGGCGAGCAGCAGCGCTGCGCGATCGCCCGCGCGCTGGTCGGCAACCCCAAGATCCTGCTGTGCGACGAGCCGACCGGCAATCTCGATCCGTCCAACACGACCGAGATCATGGAGCTGCTCCAGCGCATCAACCTCAAAGGCACGACGGTCGTCGTCGCCACGCACAACCAAGCAGTTGTCGATCGGATGCGGCGCCGGGTCGTGCGCCTGGAGCACGGCCGCATCCTGCACGACGACGAGAAGGGCTATTATTTCCGTGGACTGGGGCAGACTGCGGTTCTTCCTGGGTGAAGTTCTCGCGAACTTCACCCGCAACGCCGGTATGCAGTTCACCGCGATCGGGACCGTCGCGGTCACCATCGTGCTGCTCGGCTCGTTCCTCTACGTCCGCGACACGCTGAGCACGTTCGGGAACGGCGTCCTCTCGCAGATCGAGATCGCCGTCTACCTCAAGGACGACGTCACCGACGCACAAGCGCAGACGCTCGCGCGCGATCTGGCCGCCGACCCGCGCGTCTCGCAGGCCACCTACGTCCCCAAGCGCGACGGTCTGAAGCGCATGCACGACGTCCTGGGCAAGGACTTCGACACCTCGCTGCTCACCGCGAACCCGCTCCCCAACGCCTATCACGTCAAAGTGACCGACGCGCAGCAAGTCCCGGCCGTCGCCGCCCACATCGCCAAGAATCCGCTGGTGGCCAAGGTCGACTACGCGGCCGACACCGTCCAGAAGCTGCTGACCACCGCGACGGTCCTCGGCCGCGCCGGACTGGCACTGATCGGGCTCCTGACGCTCTCGGCGACCATCGTGATCGCCAACACGATCCGCCTGACGGTCTTCGCGCGGCGTCGTGAAATCGCGATCATGCAACTAGTGGGCGCAACGAATCTCTACATCCGCATGCCGTTCATCGCCGAGGGCATGCTGGCCGGCATCCTCGGAGCGCTGGTGGCGATCGCCGTGCTGGCCGGGGCCGAGCACGAGATCGTCCCGCGCCTGGCGCAGACGCTGCAGTTCGTGACCTTCCACGTCAACGAACTGCAGCTGGCCGGCGAGCTGCTGGGCTGCGGCGCGGCGGTCGGCCTGATCGCCTCCTGGTTCTCCGTCGGACGGCACCTGCGCACGTGAACGCGCCCGGCGGCACGATCCTGCTCGTCGATGACGACTCGCGGTTGCGCACGATCCTGCGCGCCAATTTCGAGGTCGTCGGCTATCAGGTGGTCGACGCCAGCGATGGCTCGGGCGCGCTCGAGCAGCTCGACCGCGGGCGGCCCGACGCGATCGTGGTCGACGTGCTCGCCCAGCGCGACGACGGGCCGACCGTCGTCACCCGCATCCGCCGCCACCCCGACGGCGCCCGTGTGCCGATCGTCGTGCTCACCGCGCGCGGCCGGCCCGACGAGGCGGTGCGGGCGCTCGAAGCCGGCGCCGACGACGTCGTCGTCAAGCCGTTCGCGCCCGAAGAGATGATCGCGCGGGTGCGCACCAAGATCAAGCGCGCGGCCGAGGTCGAAGCGGTGCAACCGCTCACCAAGCTGCCCGGCAACGGCCCCATCGAGGCCGAGATCAAGCGCCGCATCGCCGGCACCGCGCCGTGGTCGATCCTCTACGCCGATCTCGACGGGTTCAAGGCGTTCAACGACGCGTTCGGCTTCGCCAAAGGCGACGACGTGCTGCGCATGATCGCCCGCGTGATGAACGAGCTGCTGCGCAGCCACGGCGAGCGCGACGACTTCCTCGGCCACATCGGCGGCGACGACTTCGTGCTGGTGGTGCGGCCGGCGAAGGCGGAGGAGCTCGGCCAGTCGATCATCGCCGCCTTCGATCGCAACATCCGCGCCTTGCAGCGCGA
>JBEKAU010000254.1:0-4842 GCA_050015755.1 Vulcanimicrobiaceae bacterium
CGCCCACCGGGGTGCGCGCCTCGGCCAGAATGTCGTTACCGTCGACGTCGATGATGCGAATCTTGATCGCGTTGCCGGCGGCGTTGGCCGCGTTCTCGACCTCGATCAGCCGGCCGTTGATGACCGCCGCAGCCGAGGTTGCAATCGGCAAGCGCGTGTTGAGCAGCTCGACTTCGAACTCGTCGCCGACGCGCACCGGCGGGAGTTCCGGTAAGCCCGGCCCCCACACGACGAGCGGCGTTTCGGGATGCACGGCCGCGTCGACGCGTACGTCGATCGGCGTCTTGACGCGCTCGCCCAATTGGCGCAGCTCGTCTTCGTACCAGAACTCGATCTGCGCGGCGACCTGCGGCGACGCCGCGACGTGCACGTGATCGGCGTGGCCGTTCTTGTGCTGCGCGATCTGGCGGAAGGTCGAGATCGTCACGCTTTCGGGCGACATCACGCTGCCCAGCCCCGTGCACATCGGGCACGTCGCACGCAATTGCCCGGCCAGATCTTTGCCGACGCGCTTGCGCGTGAATTCGAGCAGGCCCAGCGGCGAAAACGACTGGATCGTCGAGCGCGTGCGATCCTTGCGCAGACCGTCTTCGAGGCTCTTGATCACCTTGTTGCGATCGCCTTCGGAGGACATGTCGATGAAGTCGCACACGATGATGCCGCCGATGTCGCGTAAGCGCACTTGGCGCGCGACCTCGCTGGCGGCTTCGACGTTAGTGCGCACGATCGTGTCGTCGAGGTTCTTGCCGCCGGTGAACTTACCGGAGTTGACGTCGACGACGGTCAGCGCTTCGGTCGATTCGATCACGATCGAGCCGCCCGAGGGCAGCTTTACCGTCGGCTTCATCAGCCGCGCGATCTCGTCGTCGATCTTGAAGTCGGAGAATAGCCGCTTGCCGCCCTCGTAGTACTTGATGCGATCGACGTACTGCGGGCCGAGCATGCGCATGAAGTCGCGCACGTCTTCGAGCTCGGTCGGATCGTCCAGCCAGACGTTCTGCACGTGCGGGGTGATGAAGTCGCGCGCCGTCTTGTAGACGAGGTTCATGTCCTTGTGCAGCAGCGCCGGTGCCTGCACCGCCTTGTACTGCTCGAGGATGCCGTGCCACATGCGGATGAGCACGCCCAGGTCGGCGATCAGCTCGGCGTTGGAGACGTCGGCGGCCGCGGTGCGCACGACGGTCGCCATCCCTTCGGGACGGATCGCCTTCATGATCGTCTTGAGCCGGTTGCGCTCGTCCGCCGACTCGATCTTGCGCGAGACGCCGCTGAAGCGGCCGGTCGGCATCAGGATCAGGTAGCGGCCGGGCAGCGAGATGTTGGTCGAGACGCGCGCGCCCTTGAGGCCGCGCGGCTCCTTGACGATCTGCACCAGGACGTCGTCGCCGCGGCTGACCTTCTCGGTGATCGTGTAGCCGCTGCGGCCGGAGGTGACTTCGACGTCACCGATGTTCAGTGGGGTCTTGTTGATGTCATCGACGTACAGGAAGGCGTTGCGCCCCAGGCCGATGTCGACGAAGCTGGCGCCCATCCCGGGTAGGACGTTGACGACCTTCCCCTTGTAGATGGACCCGATGACCCGCTCTTCGCGCTCGACGTAGATTTCGGCAAGACGACCTTCCTCGAGGATCGCGACGCGGTTTTCCCACGGATCGCTCGAGATGAGGATGTCGGTGGACAATGGAGTGTGCTGGCCTCTCTCGGACGCCCGCAGCCCTCGTCCCGCGGGCACATCGCGACAGCGCTGGGGCACTATCGAGCGGGCCTCACGAGGCGGACGCGTGCGTCCACTTCGGTTGTTACGTTGACGTGAAATCTGGTGAAAGCCGGCCGGACGATCCAGCGCGAGCCCCTTTGGCCCGCACGATCACCTCACGGCGACTTCCGTCGTAACCGCTTCCGGGCGGCGTGCCGGTGGTCCTTTGCGGCCAGCAGCCAAGCAAGAAGGCGCGAGGTCGTCGCGCGGCGGCGTCACGAACGCACGCCGCGCGTTCCCATCGCAGCACCCCCGTGCCCGATACCTCCGACGTTTCTCGCAACGCGAAGATTTTCTTCTTCGCGTTGTGCGTGAAACGAAACTCGCCTGCGTGCCCCAGCGAGTCAGGCGCGACGGGCGGGGGCGTCTCCGAAGACCAGCGCGTCCTTCTGCAGGACGATGTTGAGCAGGATGCCGACCGCGACGTAGTCGGTCATCAGCGCGCTGCCGCCGTACGACATGAAGGGCAGCGGGATCCCGGTGATCGGCATGATCCCGATCGTCATCCCGATGTTGACGATGACGTGGAACGCCAGCATCGTGATCAGCCCGACCGCGAGCAGCAGCCCGAACCGATCCTTGGCGGCGACGACCGCGCGCACCGCGGCGCCCAGCCCGATCGCGTAGAGCGCGAGCAGCACGAGGGCGCCGGCGAACCCCCACTCCTCGCCCAGCGCGGTGAAGATGAAATCGCGCGAGTTCTCGGGGACGAACGCGAGCTGCGTCTGCGTCCCGTGGAAGAGCCCTTTGCCGAACCACTCACCGCTGCCGACCGCGATCGTCGACTGGTTGAGGTTGTAGCCGACGCCCTGCGGGTCGAGCTTGGGATCGAGGAAGACCAGCAAACGCGCGCGCTGGAACGGTTTGAGCAAGTGCGAGCTGGTCAGCACGTACGCCGCCGCGGCGACGATGCCGCCGACGAACAGCCCGAAATCCAACAGGTTCGGCAACCCGAAGTACAGTTCGGCAGTGAGGATCGCGCCGATCACGAGCGTCGTCCCGAGGTCCGGCTGCTTGAGGATCAACACCGCCGGCACGGCAACGGCGAGCAGCGGCAACCACAAGTCCTGGATCTTGCGATAATTGCTGCGGCACAGCAGCGCGGCGATCGCAATCGCGAGCACGACCTTGGCCGGCTCGGACGGCTGAAATTGGAAACTGCCGATGCGGATCCAACGCGCCGCACCGAGCGCCGACTGTCCTTTGACGGTGATGAACACGAGCAGGATCAGCGTGATGATGTACAGCGGCAACGCCCACCGTCGCCAGACGCGATAGTCCACGAACGCGAGGCCGACCATCAGGGCGATCCCGATCAGCGCGTAGACGATCTGATTGCGCCACTCGCCGCCCGCGCCCCGATCGTGCAGCGTCGCCGAACGAATAAAAACGATCCCCAGAATCGTCGTCAGAATCGGCGCAATCGCAAGCGGCCAGTTGAACCGCGTATACCAGGGGCGTTCCATGTTTCGCGCCTGCGAGCTTCCCGGACCCGGGCGGAACTCCGCCCGGGCCGCTCGGCTAGGTCGCCTGGGGGGCGGGGTTGATGCCGCCGCTGGGTTTGCGGCGGCGACGGCGACGCGGCGCGCCCGTCCCGGCGCCGGCCTTCGGCGAGCTGGACTTCGGTTGCGCCGTGGATTGCGCGGCGGCCGGGTTCGTACTCGCCGGTGGGGGCGTCGGGGCGGGCGGTGGCTCGGGGGCGCGCGGTGCCTGGCGGCTGCGCATCCCCAAGATGGGAATGTTGGCGAGCATCGCGACCTGTTTGTCTTGCTGCTCGAAGGTCACGTCGCAGTTGGCGATGTCGACCTCGCAGTAGCGCGAGATGACTTCGATCAGGTCGCCCTTGAGCGACTCGACGACATCGGGCGCGAGCGAGAGATGGTCGGAGAGGAGCACCAGGCGCAAGCGCTCGCGCGCGGTGACGCTCGAGGGCTCGGGGCCGAACAGTTTCTTCAGAAAGTCGAACACTCAGCGCCCTCCGAACATTTTCTCGAGGAACGATTTCTCGCGCGGCATCTCCGGTGCGTCGCTGCGCGCGCCGCTGATCCGCTCGGCGATCGCACGATAGGTCGAGCCGACCGGTGAGGCGGCGTCGAGCGCCACCGGCTCGCCCTTGTTGGTCGAGACGATGACGTCGGGCGCATCGGCGATCACGCCCAGGAGCGGCAGCCGTAAGATCGCGTTGACGTCGTCCACCGAGAGCATCTTGCCCTTGCGTACCAAATCGGGCCGCACCCGGTTGACGATCAATTGCACTTTGCGCCCATCGCCCAGCAAACCGACGACGCGGTCTGCGTCGCGCACGGCGGAGACTTCCGGCGTGCAGACGATGATCGCTTCGTCGGCGGCGACGATCGCGTTGGCGAAGCCCATCTCGATGCCGGCCGGGCAGTCGATCAGCACGTAGTCGAAGCGATCGCGCAGCGTCCCGATCAGGTCGCGGAACGCGGCGGTATCGACGTCGTCCTTCTCGCGCGTCTGCGCGGCGGCCAGCAATTTGAGCGAGGGCACTCGCTTGTCGGAGACCAGCGCCTCGTCGACGGTGGCCAGGCCTTCGAGCACGTCGAGGACGTGGTGGCGCACGCGCGCCTCCAAGCCCATGACGATGTCGAGGTTGCGCAAGCCGACGTCGGCGTCGACCAGGACGACCGAGGCGCCGGACGCCGCGAGCGCCGCGCCGACGTTGGCCGTCGTCGTCGTCTTGCCGACGCCGCCCTTGCCGCTGGTGACGACGATCGCGCGTCCGCGCTTCTTCGGGGGCGCGTCGGTCGCGGCGCCTTCTGGTATCACGTCGTGCATCTAGCCCGCCTTTCCGAAGATACGCTCGAAGAACCCGGGCGGATTGAGCGGGGTGAAGGGCACGATCTCGCCTTCGAGCCGGCGCGCGATCTTGCCGTAAATCGCCGCCAGCCGCGCTTCCGGCTGCAACACGATCGGCTCGCCGCGGTTGGTCGTGTCGATGATCTCGGGGTCGTCGGGCACGATCCCGAGCAACTCGGCCGAGAGGATGTCGGTGACGTCGTCGACCGAGAGCATGTCGCCGCTGCGCACCATCTCCGGCCGGATGCGGTTGACGATCAGCCGCA
>JBEKAU010000255.1:0-7429 GCA_050015755.1 Vulcanimicrobiaceae bacterium
CGGCTTCGTGATGCTGGTACCCTACGTCACGCTGCAATTGACGGGCATCCAAATTCTGCTGACCATCGCGGGTGCCGGTCAGGTCGATCCGCTGCTGGCAGTCGGTATCGCCTTCCTGCTGATCTCGGTGTTCACGTTCGTGGTCGGCTTGCGCGGCGCAGCCTGGGCCAGCGTCGCGAAGGACGGCCTCGTGCTGATCGGCGTGATTTTCGCCGGGATCGCGCTGCCGATGCATTTCTTCGGGTCGCCGGCGGGCGCACTCGACGCGGTGCTGCGCGACCATCCCGGCTGGCTGACGATCGGCGGACCGACCTCGCCCACCGGCATCACCTGGGTCGTCTCGACAACGGTGCTGACCGCGTGCGGATTCTTCATGTGGCCGCCGGCGATGGCCGCCGTGTACAGTGCGAAGAACGAGGATACGTTGCGACGCAACGCGATCTTCCTGCCGTTCTATCAGCTCATGCTCTTGCTGGTGTTCTTCGCCGGCTTCGCCGCGCTCGAGATCGTGCCGGGACTCACCGGCCCTGCCATCGACCAGTCGTTCATGCTGGTCGTGCGGCAGCATTATGCGCCGTGGGTACTCGGCATCGTCGCTGCTGCCGGCGTCCTCGCCGGGCTCGTCCCGGCCGCCGGACAGTTGCTGGCCGCCGCGAGCATCGTCGGCAAGAACGTCCTGGCCGATTACGGGATCGCGCGCGACGAGGCGGCGCAGACACTGGCGACGCGGGTGCTGGTGCTGATCGTCGCGCTGCTCGCGTTCGGCTTCTGGGCGCTCGCACACCAGACGTTGGTCGGTTTGCTGTTGATCGGCTACAACGGGATCACGCAACTTTTCCCGGGCGTCGTGCTCGGCGTCCGGGAGCGCCGGCCGTCGGCCCTCGCAGTCGGCGCGGGAATCGTGACCGGCATCCTCGTGTTGGTCGTGTTCGCGGCGAAGCACGTCACCGATCTGTTTGCGCTCAACAGCGGGATCGTCGCGCTCGCCGCCAACATCGTCGTGCTCGCGGTCGTCGCCGCGCTCACTAGACCCGCAGTCGCTCAGGCGTCTCGATGAGCGTCGTATCGTGGAACGCCGGCGCGACGCAGTCGAGAAACGCGCGCTCCCCGGTGATCTCCCACGTGCTGCCGTCGTAGCACACGATACTGATCGTCGCGTCGGTGAGGCCCTGCACCGCGGCGCGCCCGTCGATCTCGAGATCGAAGAACTGCGCTACCGGGCGGCACAGCGCGCCGACCTCATCCCACGTGCACGCCGCGGCTTGCGTCTTGGCGAACGCGTCGCTGACGTCGGCGAAGTCGAGCGGCGAGTCCTCGCGCATCGTCCCGTCCCAGTCGCTGTCGATCGACCACACCGGACCCGGCTCGACCAACGGCGCGAGCGCAGCGGCGAGTCCGGCGAATCCGATCAGCACGGTATCGCCGCTCTCGTCGTCGCGCAGCACCACGTCCTTGATTTGAAGCGTCATCGGACGCTCCGCGTCCGGCGACGTCACGTCTTGGGAAGGAGCGCGAAGCGGCCCGAACCGCCGATCAGCAGCGTGAGCGCGCAGGTGCAGGCGTAGACGAAGTACTCGACGCCCTCACCGGCTTGGTGGCCGCCGAAGTTCATGAACCAACCGTTGGCGGCGTGTACGAGGATCGCGGCCGTCGCCATGTCGACGAAGATCGCGAGCGCGGCCAGGCGCGTGAGCACGCCGAACACGAGCAGGATCGGCCCGATGAACTCGGTCGCGACGACCAGGTAGACCAGCGGCACCGGGATGCCCAGGTGCGTGTGCAGCCCGGCCACGACGCCGGCCAGCCCCGGGCCGCCGAACAGCCCGAGTGCCTTTTGCGCGCCATGCGGCCAGACCACGAGGGCCAGCCCCAGGCGCAGTACGAGGAGGGCGACGTCAACCGTCACCGGGGTCTCGGTACGCGAGAGCGATCGCATCGCTACGATGGTACCCCCTCGCGTCAACTTCGCGCGAATCAGGCCCCGGACGCCACGGCTTTGAGCTGATCGAATCCCTCGTGAACGACCTCGACCAGCTCGCGGTCGACCGGCTCGGCGAGCCAACGCGTGAACCCGACGTAGAAGACGCCGATTCCCATGTCGGCGGCGAGGTTGGCCGAAGCGGCCGGCACACCGCGCTGCTCCAATGCCTGCGCGAGGAGCGCGGTCAGCTTGGCGCGTTTGATCAGTTCGCGCTCCAGCAGGTCGGGATGTTCGACGATGATCCGCTGGCGCTCGCGCGCGAACGCGCGGCGCCCGTGGAACATCGTCGTCATCGTCTCGACGGCGGTCCGGACAGCCTCGATCGCCGGAAGGCCGGGCGTTACCCCCTCGAGTGCTTCCACCAGCCGCGCCTGCAACTGGGCGGCGCCGCTGAAGAGCACCTCGCGCTTGTCGGCAAAGTGGCGGAAGAACGTGCGCTCCGTCAGCCCGGCCCGCGCGGCGATGTCGGCCACGCTCGTCTGGTCGTATCCTTGGTCGAGGAAGAGTTCGCCCGCTGCCTGTTCGAGACGTCCGCGGGCGTCGGGTTGCCACCGGCTCATCGATGCTATTCTACCTGATGACAGCGTCTGACATCTATGCTATCCTTCACGTCAGTCACTGACATCACAAGGGAAGACCCGAATCATGCGTGTTTTTGTCACCGGGGCCACCGGCTGGGTGGGGTCGGCCATCGTCGAGGAGCTTCGCGGGGCCGGCCATACCGTCACCGGGCTGGCGCGGTCCGATGCGTCCGCGGCCACGCTCGCGGCGGCCGGCGTCGCCGTGCAGCGCGGGAGCCTCGAAGAGCCCCAGACCTTGCAGGCGGGCGCCGCCGCTGCCGACGCGGTCGTCCACACCGCGTTCAACCACGACTTCTCGCGCTTCGCTGAGAACGGCGCGGCCGAACAGCGCGCCATCGAGGCGCTGAGCACCGCGCTGGCCGGGACCGGCAAGCCGCTCATCATCACCTCGGGGGTCGGCATGGTCGCACCGGGACACCTCATCACCGAAGACGACGTCCGCGACGCGGCAACGACGCTGCCGCGCAATCCCGAAGCTGCGGCGTCTGCGGCGGCTGCGCGCGGTGTACGCGTCTCCGTGATTCGGCTCGCACCGTCCGTGCACGGCGCCGGCGATCATGGCTTCGTCCCGCACATCATCAACTTCGCCCGCGAACACGGTGTCTCACCGTACATCGGCGAGGGCACGAATCGGTGGCCCGGCGTCCATCGCCGCGATGCGGCGCGCCTCTATCGTCTCGCGCTCGAACGCGCCGCGGATCACGCGGTCTATCACGCGACCGTCGAAGAGGGCGTCCCGTTCCGCGAGATCGCCGGCGTCATCGGGCGCCAACTGAACCTCCCCGTCGTCAGCATCTCCGGCGACGCGGTCGACGCGCACTTCGGCTGGTTCGCGCGCTTCGCGCAGATGGACTGCCCCGCGTCCAACGCCAAGACGCGCGCGACGCTCGGATGGCAGCCGACCGAACCCGGCTTGCTCGACGATATCGCGAGCGCGTACGTACCCGGCTAAACCTCGGGACGGGCGTTTCGATCGCCGGGGTTGAGCCAGCAACGCATGGCCGGGAACGCGCCCGCTTCCGCCATGCCGCGCAACTCCAAGATCGGAACGCCCGGCGCGCCGGGGCCGCGCGCGTACGCTTCTCGCAACGCATCCCCGTCGCCGCGATACCCTTCAGCGTGGAAGACCACCGCCGGATCGATGCCGAGCAAAACGGCGGCGGCGTAGGACCACGCCATGGCGGCCATCTCGTCGCCGGGCGCGCTGGCAAGCCGCCCGTGCGCGGCACTACGCGCGTGCGGCGGCAGCAACGCCAGATGTCCCGCCTCGTGGAGCACGTCGCCCGGCAGCGCACGATCGCGATCGACGACCATCGTCCCGTGTTCGAGCACGATGCCCGGGAGCACGCCGTCCAGGGCGCTCGTACCGAATCGCAGCGGCAAGCCGAGTTCGCGGACGAACGCGGCGATGACGTCGATCAGGGCGAACCTTGCGACGGCACGGGAAGCGCAACGTACGGCGCCGCATCGCCGCCGTGCGCGGTGAAGCAATCGGCCATGTCGGTCGCGAGCAAATCGCCGAGCGAGAGGATACCCAAGCCGAGGATCTCTTCGGTCGTCTTGAGGACGCTCGCGGTCGAGAGGTGGTGCTTGCCGAGCGCGTGGCGTTTGGCGAACGGCGAGACGACGATCGCGTAGCTGCGTGTCGGATCGACGTGGTCGCGCGACCCCGGCGCATCGCCGCCGACGACGATGACCACCGTGTGTCGCCACGACCGTAGGTGGCTCAGGTAGGCGACGATCTCGCCCAGCGCCCGGTCGCCGTCGGCGACCTCTTCGGCCGGCGGCGGAATCCCGGCGCCGCTTCCGGTCGCGTCGTCGGGGAGCCAGATGTGCGCGTAGCGCGGCTCGCGGCCGCTGGCCGCGAGTGCGGAGTAGTCGCGGATGAACTCTTGCGCGCGCCGCTCGTCGCTGATGCGCAGATTCCAGCCGGGATACGTGAGGTCGACGTGCTCCGCGAGTGCGAGCGGGGCGGGCACGTCCTCGTGGTAGACTCCGCCCAGGCCGTCGGCATCGGCGGCGGTCGACGTATCGTCGTAGCCGGCAACGCTCAGCAAATCGCCGTAGTCGCGGTAACTCACGCGGTGACGCGCGAGCGCGTCGAACACCGAACCGAGTCGCGCGACGTCCTCCGGATCTTGCGCCGCCGTCCCGAGCCCGTCGCGGCCGGCGCGATTACGCAACGTGCGCTCGGTGAAGAGCGTCGTCATCCCGGCGGTCAGCGCCTGCTGCGCCCCGGCACCGATCGCGTCGTCGGCCAGGTCGCCGAGCATCGCATCGAAACCCTTGCCGGCCTGCTCGATCACGACGACGTCGGTGATGCCTTTGGGAAGCGTCGCATGCGCCGGCGCGACGCGGCGCGCGTTCGCGAGCGTGCCCTGCGTCGCGTTCGTCAATCGCACGCCACTCAAGTCGATCTTCTCCAGCGTCGACCAGATCGCGGTACCATCGGCGCTGGGATCGCTCACCGCGCCGGCGTCGGTGCCGAAGCCTTTGGTGTTCAGGACGTAGAGCGTGCGATCGTCGGCTCCGAGTGCGAGCGCGGTCGGATACCAGCCGGTCGGAATCAGGCCCAAGCGGTGCAGGTGGACGGGGTCGCGCGCGTCGATCACGGCGACCGCGTTCAGTCCGGCCAGTGCGACATACAGCCGCGAACCGTCGCGCGAGAGCGCGAGCGCCGTCGGCTGCGTGCCGTATGGTCCACGGTCGAACAACCGCAGCTCGGTGCCGCCGACGACGTGCGGCGCCGCGCTCAGCGCGACGGTCGCGATGCGGTCGACGCCGTTCATCGCGACGAACGCGTCGGCGCCGCTCGGCGTGACGACGATCGCGGTGGGGTGCGCGCCGCCGACGATGCGCATGCCGTCGGGCGTCGGATCCATCGGAACGGACGTGGGCGTCGTCAAGTTGCCGCTCGGGTCGAGCGCGAGCAGCGAGAGCGACGAGGCGCGGTCGAGGTCCGCGGGCGGTGCGGCGAATGGCGGCACTGTCGTGGGCGGATTCACCAGGCCGTAGCGCGAGAGTCCGTCGTTGCTCACCAGCACCTGATCCCCCGCGACCGCGACGCCGAAGGGAAAGAAACCGACCGGCCAGGTCGCGCCAGTCACCCGCCGGGTGATCGTGTCGATGGTACTGACGGTGTCGGCGGCAGCATCGACGACATACGCGTGTCGGCCGTCGGGCGCGACGGCGATCGTCGCCGGCAACGCGTGACCGTGTGCCGCAGCGGTCGGATCGCTCGCCCCCGGCAACGGGATCGCGTGACGCGCATCGGGCATCAGTTGGCCGCTCGCGTCCAGATCGAACGCGTAGACGTTGCCGCTCGTCCCGCCCGACGCGAGCACCAGGGTCGAGCCCGCGCGCGCCGGATCGGCGAGCGCCGTGATGCCGGCCCAATACGTCTCGCCGCCGGCATGATACCGGCTGACGACTTGCATCGTCGTCACGTCGATCACGGCGAGTGCATAGCCCCCGGTCGCGCCCGGATCGAGCAGCGAATGGACGCTGGGATCCAGCTCGTCGTCGTCCGAGACGATCGCGTAGCGGCCATCCGGGCTGAGCGCGAAGCCGAGCGCGTTCATCCCGGTAACGACGCTCGTGCCGGTGGGCGTCACGAGTCGTCCCGAGGGCAACACCGCGTCGAACGAGGCACCGTGCAGGTGTTCGACGGGGAGATCGCCCGCGGGAGCAGCGTAGGTGACGGGCACACTGCCCGCTCGGAGGGTGGCTGCGAGGGCGGTCTGCACGGGCAGCAGCGCGAGCAGCACGGCCGCGAGCGCAAATCGGTACGTCATCGTCTCCTTACGGCGAGGACAGAGCGCGGGCGAGCCGGTCGACCGCGCGCAGCAACGTCTCGTCGTCCCGGTCTCCGAACGAGAGACGCAGGGCCGGCGGCCCGCTACGCGTGGGATAGAAAGGATCGGCAGGCATGACCAAGACCCCTTCGCGCACGCAGCGATCAAATGCCGCCTGCGTCGAGAGCCGGCTCGGGAGGCGCAGCCACACATTGGTCCCCGCATGAGGCGGCACGACGTCGGCCCATGGCAGCGCGCGCGCCAGCGCGTCGACGAACAGGTCGCGGCGATGCCGGTAGAGCGCCCGTGCCGCCCGCAAGTGGCGCGCATGAGCGGGCATCCGCAGGTAGCGCCAGAGCGCACGCTGGGTCAGCGTCGAGGTGAACGAGTCGGTGCGGACCTTGGCCGCCTCGATCGTCAAGCGAAGCGCACCCTGCACGCGCAGATAGCCGATCCGCAGCGCCGGGAAGATCGCCTTGGAGAGCGACTCCATCATCACCACCCGGCCGTCGCTGTCGTAGGCGGCGAGCGGCGGCGGCGGTGCGCCCTCGTAGGTGACGTTCCAGCCGGTCTGGTCTTCGAGGATCACGACGTCGTAGCGGCGCGCCAGCTCGACGATCGCCTTGCCGCGCCGCGCCGGCAGGACGACGCCGGTCGGGTTCTCGGCGATCGGGCAGATCGCGAACAGCCGCGGCCGCGCCTCGGCGAATACCCGCTCGACGTCGTCGATCCGCACGCCGTCCTGATCGGAGCGCACCTCGACGTAGCGGGCGCCGCGCGCGTCGAAGACGCCTAGCGTCCCGGGGTACGTCGGCGACTCGCACGCCACGACCGCGTGATCGTGCAGCAACACCGAGGCGATCAGATCGGCGGCCTGCTGTGCGCCCGAGGTCACGATGATCTCGTCGGGCCGGGTCGCGCAGCTGCGCGCATCGAGCCCTTCCGCCAACACCGCGCACAGGTCCGGATCGCCGGTGTTGGCGCGGTATTGCATCAGTTCGGGCGGATCGTCGGCGAACGTGCGCTGCATCGCGCGCGAAAAGTCGGCCAGCGGAAACGTCTCGGGCGCCGGG
>JBEKAU010000256.1:0-4811 GCA_050015755.1 Vulcanimicrobiaceae bacterium
CGCGTCGGCGGCGGCGGCCAGCTCGGTCGCGCCGTGTTCGGTCGTCCCTTGCGTGAGCAGCGCGGCCGTCAGCGCAGCCAGCCCCGCTTCGCCTTCGTCTTCGCTGGCGGCACCGCCGCGGCGGACGACCAGTTGCGCGGCGATCAGCGGCAGATTGCGCTGCTCGAAGGCCACGACGCGCAGACCGTTGTCGAGCGTCCGCTCGACGGCGTCCGGGATCGTTCCCTCGCGCGGCGGCCCCGCGGAGGGCATCATCGTTCGCGCGTCACTCACGCCGGGAGATACTCGATGACGGTGCGATTTTCCGGGCGCAGATACGTACGCGCCACCCGCAGCACGTCGTCGGCGGTGACCGCAAGGTAGCGATCGAGGTCGCGATTGACGAGCGTCGGATCGCCGCGTTCGAGCGTTGCGCGAATGAGCGCCAGCGCGACGCCGCTGTTCGTCTGCCGCTGCCGCACCAGCGAACTCGCGATCTGCGTCCCGATGCGCGCCAACTCGTCCTCGCTCGGCGCTTGCGTGCGCACGCGATCCAGCTCGACGTCGAGCGCAGCACGCGCGTCGGCCAGCGCGACGCCGCGCGCGCAGGTGACGCGCACGCCGAACAGCCCCGGCTGCTCGCGCAGATCGGCGCCGGCGAACGCGCTCGAGGCGAGCGGCTTGCGATAGATCAGCGACTGGTAGAGGCGCGAGGAGCGTCCGGCGGAGAGAATCGCTTCGAGCACGTCGAGCGCGGCGGCATCCGGATGCGCGGCCGCCGGAATGTGATACGACTCTTCGACCGCCGGCAAGGGGACGTTGGCCGCGCGATACGTGAACATGCGTTCGGCCGTCTGCGGCGGCTCGACACTGGTCACGCGCGGAATCGGCATGCCGGGCGCGGCGATCGCACCGAACCAGCGCTCGATCCAGCGCCACGTTTCCTCGACGTCGAGATCGCCGGCGACGACGAGCAGCGCGTTGTCGGGCCGATAGTACGTCGCGTGGAACGCGACCACGTCGGCCAACGCGGCGGCGTTGAGCTCGTCGGGGCTGCCGATGACGCCGCGACGATACGGATGCACCAGGTACGACTCGCGGTTGACGAGTTCGTCGAGCATCCCGTACGGCTCGGCGAGGATACGCTGATCGTACTCGCCGATCACGACGTCGCGCTCGGTGGCGAAGTTCTCCGCGTTGACTTGCAGCGAGCCGAGCCGATCGGCTTCCGCCCACAACAGGCGCTCGAGGTGATTCGAGGGCACCACTTCGTAGTAGTTGGTGATGTCCTCGGTCGTGAAGGCGTTGTTGTAGCCGCCCACGTCCTCGGTCAGCCGGTCGATCGTCTCCGGTGCGGTGTCGGAGGTCCCCTTGAACATCAGGTGTTCGAAGAGGTGCGCGAAGCCCGAGCGCCCCACCGGATCGTCCTTGCCGCCGACCCGGTACGCGACGTTGATCGCGACGGCGGGGACACGCGAGTCGGGGACGAGCAGGGCGCGCAGGCCGTTCGGAAGTGTCCGATCGACGAAGCGCAGGGGCGAGACGGCGAGCGACGCCGGCGAGATCGTGGGCAGAGCGGTCACGGGTAGGAACCATCATCCGCACACCGGACCCGAGTCCCTTCCTGGGCAAAGAAGGTGGCCATGCGCTCCGTCTCCCGGGTCGTCCTGACGATCCTGGCCGCCTGGCAGGGGCTGGCCGCGGCCCAGAACCTGGCCGACGTGCTGGTCGAAGCCGACCTCGTCCCCACCCTGCGGCCGGTGGCGTCGAAGAATTACGGCATGATCGCCGACCTCTTGGCCCCGCTGCATCCACCGCGCGAGCTGGTACTGAGCCTCCTGGCCGGCTGCGCCACCATCGAGGCCCTCGCCGCCGGGGCGTTCGCCCGCGCCCTGGCCGGCGAGCCCGAGGCCGCCGAGACCGGCTTCGCCCTCTCGCTGACCCTGTTCGGCGCCTTCTTCCTCATCGACGACGCCCTGGACGCCTACGAGATGGGCGCCAAGCACCGTGACGCCTTCCTCCTCTTCTTGGCCGCCGCCGTGAGCGTCCGTTTGGGTGCTTGATTATCGAACGTATGTTCGATTACACTGAGCCCCCATGCCCGTCGACCCCGCCTTTGCGGCGTTGCGTGAGCGCTTCGACCACCGTCACCGCGACACGACGGCGGCCGCGCTCGCCCGCGGCGAGGACGAGGTGGTGCGGACCGGCTGGACCGACCTCGACGCCGCGCTGGGCGGCGGCTTCCCGCGCGGGGCGATCGGGACCCTCGAGGGACCGCCCAGCTCCGGCCGCAGCGCCCTGGCGGCCCGGTTGCTCGCCGTCGCGACCCGGCACGGCCTGGGCGCGCTGATCGGGATCGACCTCTTCCCGCCGGCCCTGGCCGCCGCCGGCGTGCGGCTGGAGCGGCTGCTGCTGGTCGACGCCACGAGCCCGCTCGATGCTGCCCGCGCCGCCGACGTCGTCGTTCGCTCGGGTGCCTTCGGGGTCGTCGTGCTGCCGACGCTCCCCAGCGGCCGCGGAACGGGCGCGGCGACCTGGACGCGTCTGGCGAGTTTGGCTCATCGTGCCAACGCCGCGCTGATCGCACTCGGCGAGAACGCCTCTGCCGAGCTGGCCTCGTTCGCGACCGTCCGGGTCGAGACGTCGATCGCGCGCGTGCGCTGGAACGGTGCCGCCGGCCACTGCAGCGAGCTGGCCGGCTACGACGTGCACGCACTGGTCCGCAAACACAAACGCGCCGCCCCCGCGGGCGACGCGCTCGTGCAGTGCGTCTCGTTCGAAGCACGCCCCCACTTCGTCGACGAACGCGTACGCGAACTCGACGCGTGGAGCGACGTGCTCTACGCGGTGCAGTGAACGCTGTAGGTTCATGAATACTTCATCATTGCGATGATCGCAGCAAGGAGTTGATCGAGACGCGTCTGTTGCAGAGCTCGCCCGGGCCGAAGGCGCGTCGTGATCGAGAGGGCGACCAGGCCGTGCAGGCACGCCCATACGACCTCCGTGACCGTCTCGGATTGGGCCGGCGTTACCCCGGCTTCTTGAACCGCACCCGCAAGGATGTCAAAAGCCGTGCGCGCCGGGATTGGAGTAGCAACGCCTGCGGCGAACGCGATTGCCGGCGGACCCACGAACATGAGGTCGTACAGTCGGGGCCGCTCGAGTCCAAAGCGAATATAGGCATTGGCGATCGCAGTGAGCGACGTTTTGCCACCGCGAGTAGCCGCGCGCTTGAGACGCTCACCGAGCGCGGTAAAGCCATCGGTAACGAGAGCTTCGAGTATCGCGTCTTTGCTGGAAAAATGCTGGTACACCGCCGGTTGCGTACGATGGATTGTCTCAGCGATCCGGCGGATTGTGAGCTGCTCGACCCCTTCGTCCTCA
Source organism: Vulcanimicrobiaceae bacterium (assembly GCA_050015755.1). Lineage (GTDB taxonomy): Bacteria > Vulcanimicrobiota > Vulcanimicrobiia > Vulcanimicrobiales > Vulcanimicrobiaceae > Vulcanimicrobium. Next base: position 3,364 of record JBEKAU010000256.1, read on the forward strand.
AGAATCGCCCGGCTTACATCGATAATGTCGTCGCGCGATGTTCCACGAAGTTTTGGTTTCGACGCTGCGGCCCTCACGCCCAACTCGGCCGCAGCACCATGAGAGCTGCAATGCATAGGGTGAGCGCCGATGACGCAATACCGGTCCAACGAACGACCTCGAACATGTCAGTGCCCTGAGATAGCAAGGGCGCCCGCTACGATCATATATGCCACCGTTGCAAGGTGAACAGGGGTAGCGGACATTTTTCCGTGGCGCGAGACAATCCATGCGTCAGCAGCGGGAGCAATTGCACCAGCGAAAAGTACGTAAGCGAGAGTCGACCGGCTCGCGAATGCAACGAGGGCCAACAAGATGCCCAGAACGATGTCGCGGTTCGCTTTTACCTCGAGGAATGGCGTTGGAGGGGTCCCGTCCGGGACCGGGACGCCGTAGCCGAGCGCCGCTCCGCGCGGATCCAAGGCCGCGCGGCTCCCAAAGGATGCCACCGCCGCTGCGAGCACCAGAGTCATCCACTGACTGATTGCCATGATATTCTCCATAACGGTGTTACGATAAATATCATAACGTCGTTATGTTGATGTGTCAAGCGCGCCTCATCCGCAAACACAAACGCGCCGCCCCCGCGGGCGACGCGCTCGTGCAGTGACCGGGCCGCGACCTTACGGCTGGTGGGCCTGGTTGTGCTTGTCGAAGGAGATGCGGTTGGAGAGGTGGTTCTCTTCGCGGTTGAGTTGTGCGTGCTCGCCGCGGGTGAGATGGCCGCCGTTCATGCGCAGGTCGCGATTGCGCTGCGCCTGGATGTGATCGAGGCGTGACTCGGTCTGGTTGTACTCGCGGAACGTCATCGAGCCGTTGCGCACGCCTTGGTTGATGCGGGCTTGCTGGTTGTGGACGCGGTTCTCGACCTCGCCGGCGTTCGCAGCCAGCGGAACGATCAGCGATGCGAGCAGTGCGGACGCGACGAGTGCTTTGGTGAACATAGTCGTTGTGCTCTCCTAAAAATGCGGTCGTTACGATGAAGATGAATGCGACGAGATACAATCTCGTCTGCACCATCCTACGCACTCCATCGCGCCCGCCATACCGTATTTCAGCAAAACCTCATCGCCGCCTCAGACCGTTCTCATCCGCGGGGGGAACCGCGGATCATCATGGCGGACGACGCCGGCACACTGGAGTACCTGCCGTTGAAAGGGTGCGTCATGGCCGATCCGCTGGTTGGGGAAATTCGTCTGTTCGGTGGAGGGTTCGTGCCTCCGGGATGGCTGCCGTGCGACGGGAGCCGCCTGTCGATCTCGGGGCATCAAGCGCTCTTCGCAGTCATCGGGACGAACTACGGCGGCGACGGAGCCATCTTTTTCATGCTGCCCGACTTCCGCGACCGGGTGCCGGTCGGAATCGGCTCCCATCAAGTGGGTCAGGTGACCAGCGCTTTTCACCTCAAC
>JBEKAU010000257.1:0-4785 GCA_050015755.1 Vulcanimicrobiaceae bacterium
GGTGACGACGGTTGGGAGGGTGCGGAGCAGCGGCATCGTTCCGGCGGTGGCGTGGAGGATGGTGGCGCGGCTTTGGGCGGCGGCGAGTGGGAGCAGCAGTTGGTCCCAGAGCACGCGGCGGTCGAAGCGCCAGGGGTTGAGCCAAGGGGCGCGCAGTTCGCGGGTGTCGATGCCGGCGGTGCGTAACGCGGCGGCGAGGTCGCGGGCGTAGACGCCCGCGCCGGTGGCGGTGCCGACCGTCAGTTGGGTGTCGAGGGCGACGATCACTTCAGGCAGGCGGCGAGGCGGGCGCCGAAGGTGGGGTTGTCGGTGAGTGGTGCTGCGTTCGGTGCGAGTGCGCGGGCGCGCGCTTCTTCTGCGCGAGCGCGTGCGCAGTCGCCGTTCGCGGCGGCGGCGAAGGCGAGGCCGCCGTGGGCGGGGGCGCTGGCGGGGTCGACGGCGAGTGCGCGCAGATCGTGGGTGCTCGCGGCGCCCAGGTCGCCGTTGGCGAGTTCTTGGTAGGCGGTGGCCAGCAGGTAGGTCTCGTCGTTCGGGGCTTCGGTGAGGGCGTGTTCGTAGGAGGTTTGGGCGGCGCGCCAGTCTTCGGTGCGGTGCGGCGGGTCGACGTAGCCCGCGGTGGCTTGCAGCACGCCTAAGCGCCACCAGGCTTGACCGAGGAGTTCGCCGGCGCTGGGGTCGTGTTGGAGTTGGGTGATCAGCAGGTGTTCTTCGCGCGCGCCTTCGAGCGGTTCGGCGTCGGCGAAGGCGTCGATTTGGGCTTGGGCGCGGACGAAGTCGCCGGCGGCGACGTAGTCGGCGAGGGCGTCGGGGTGCGCACCGCGCGCTTGTGCGAGTTGACCGCGCAGGTCGAGCGTCGTCGCGGTGGGCGGCGCGTGCGCGAGCAGGGTGTCTGCGTCCGTCAGATCGCCGGTGTGGATGGCGGCGGCGGCGTGGGCGGCGCCGCCACCCAGGAGTGCGGCGCGCACGAAGTGCGGGTCGATGCGGTGCAAGAGGGACGGGAGCGAGTGTTTCGTCGCGAGGTCACCGTAGGCGGCGGAGGCCGCGAGTTGGGCGGCGCCGAGCCAGACGACGAGTGCGGCGGTGATGGCGATCAGCAGCGTGCGCTGCACCGTCGAGCTACGCATTTAGAAGCGGACCGTGAAGTCGACGTCTTCGCGGGTTTGGTTGAAGTTGAACGACGGCAGCATTTGGTCGACGTAGCGCTGATTGCTGTAGAGCGCGGAGACGGAGCTGGTGGTGCGCGGGATCGTGTAGGTGGTCGAGAGCGTGTAGTCGTCTTTGCGTTCGGCGACGTTCGCCGACGTCGAGCCGTAGGCGCCGTTGAAGTATTGGCGGTTGAAGGCGGCCCCCAGGCTCAGGTCGTGGGTGAGCGGGGCTGTTGCGCCGGCGGCGTAGGTCGTGTGGCGCTCGTTGATCGCGTTGGGAGAGAAGAGCGGTGGCGGAGCGCCGGTTTGGACGAGGGACGCGGCCGCGGCGGCAGCGGTCGGATCGGGGGCGCCGAGCGTCGCGTTGAAGGGGACGTACGCCGCCGAGGTCGGGTCGTTGCGGTCGAGGCGTTCGGTCGACGCGTCGAGACTGAACGAGACCTTGTGATGGAAGACGGGGACGGCGACCTGCACGCCGCCTTCGAGGTGATCGAAGTGCAGTTTGGCGCCGCTGGAGGTGCCTTCGTAGGCGAGCGGACCGAAGCCGCCGGGCACGAGTGAGGCGAGATGCTCGACGAGCAGCCGCGAGCTCACGTTCAGATCGCCGACCCGCACCGGACTGGTGAACGTCAGCGAGAGACCCTGCGTGTTGGGCGCGAAGGCGCTGAAATATTGCGGGCCGCTGGCGACGAACGGGTTGAAGACCGGATAGATCGTCGTCAGCGTTCCGTTGCCGGCGGTGTGGGCACCGGTGGCCGCGTCGAATTGCTTGTTGACCGCGAGCGTGTTGGCGAAGCCGAAGAACTGCGGGAAGTACGCGCCCTGCCAGTAGCTGAACGCGGCCGGCACCGGGCCCAGGTATTGCAGCGGGGCGCCGTCGAGGTAGTGCGGTCCGACGGCTTGCTGCTGCACGGAGAGCGTTGCCGCGCCGAGCTGCAGCCGCAGGCCGGCGACGACCGCGTTGTCGGTGACCGGCGCGACCGTGCTCGTGTCGGGGGTGTATTTGCTAACCGCGCCCTCGGCGAAGAGCAGCGGGTGCGTCGTGCGGTTGCCCAGATCGATGAACGTGAGCGGCAGTTGGGTGTCGATGCCGAAAACCGTGTCGCTCACCAGGCCCAGATCGCCGGCCGAGGACGCCAGCACGACCTCGCCGTTCGGCGCCACGACACCGTCGGCGGCGTCGAAGATGCGGCTGAACGAGAGGCCGATCGCGCCGCCCGGCAGCCCCGCGAGCTGCTGATCGATGCGCGCGTTGACGTGATAGCGCTGGTACTGCGCGTCGTCGACGACGTCGAGCGCGAGATAGGTGATGGCGACCGTCGAGCCGCGCGGCAGCGGTGTACGGAAGACGACCTCGTTCGTCTGGGCGACGAAGTACCACCCGCCACCGCCGAGCGGACAGCTCGCGCCGCCCGGGGTGACTGCGTTCGCACCGCACGGCGTGCCGTCGAACGCGGAGACGTAGACGGTTCCCAGCTGCGCCTTGTGGGTGAGATAGACGGCGCTCAGCGGCGCGGTGCCGGCGGTGAAGGTGTCGGTGTGCTGCGCGCCCGCGCTCGAGCCCGGCGCGCCGGGCTGCACGGCGCTGGTCGACGGCCGGTCGGTCAGCAAGAAATAGTCGCTCAGCGCGAAGTCGCCGGCCGGATCGGCGATCCCCGGCAGCGTGTCGATGACGGTCGGGTCGAGCCGCGTGTACGCGAATTGAAAGCTGGTCTGACCGCCGAACACGCCGCCGATTTCGTAGCCGTGCTCGTAGGGCTGCAGCGGGCTCTCGAAACCGTCGCCTTGCTGCGAGGCGTCGGGCGCGCGATAGGTCAGCCCCAGTCGCGAGGACTGCAGATCGGTGATCTCGCCGTCGCCGAGCGTCACGTCGGTCAACGCGCCGAGCTGCGCCAGATGCACCGAGATGCTGGGGTCGATCGTGGTGCCGGTCTGGGGGACGAACTCGCCGCCGTAGCCGTTGCCCACGATGCGAATCGGGATCGAGACGGTCAGGTTCTCATCGGGCGTGTAGACGATGTCGAAGCGGTCGTCGAAGCCCATCACCGTCCCGGGATTCACCTGATCGAGCGGGCTCCCGTTGGGCGGCGCGGAGAGGAAGGCGTTGACGAACGGATCGATCGTCCCGCCGTTGATCGTCTGCGGTACTTGCGTGCGCTGGCGGTACGAGTTGTCTTGCAAGATCTCGCCGTGCACGGCGACTTGCTGCGCGAACGTCGTCCGGCGATCGAGCTCTGCGACCGCATCCTCGAGGTTGGTCACCCGCACACCGAGCGCGTCGAGTTCGTCTTTGAGCGCGTCGATCAGCTTCTGCACCGTCTCGAGATCGGTCTTCGAGGCGTAGCCGGCGCCGTTGGCTTGGAGCTTCGCGATCACGCGCGCCACCAGCACCGCCATCTCGTAGCGTGTCAGCGGGCGGTCGCCGTCAAAGGCTCCGTCGGGATAGCCGTCGATCAGGCCGTCGGCGGCGAGCGACTGGATCGCCTGGTACGCCCAGTGGTTCGCCGGCACGTCGGCAAACGGTGTCGCCGCCCCCGGGGCGGCGTGCATGACGACGCTCGTGAGCGCGAGGCACAGCGCGAGGACGAGTGTCCTCCATCGCGGTGCGCGCCTCGTCGTATTCGGCATCGATCGAACGCTCGCTACCGAGCGCGAGCGGACGACTCCTGCCCATCCTGCGGCGCTTGCAGATACCGTTCAGCGATCAACAGCGCGGCATAGTCGTCGACCGGACGATCCGGCAGCAACATCCCGCGCGGAATCAAGCGCCGCCAGCCGCGCGGCGGGTGGTCGTGGAAGTAGCGGGCCCGCGCGCGCAGCGTCGTCTCGTACTCATCGACGAAGTGGATCGGCAGTCCGAGCGGTTCGACCGCCTTCGCGATGACGGCGGCATTGGTGCCGCGGCCGACGACGATCGCCGTCACGCCGTGCGCCGCGACCAACTCGCCCGCGACGGCAGCCAGCGTCTCGACCGACGCGATCCCGAGCGCGAGCGGCGCCGCATCGAGCGATGCGACGACGGCGTAGCCGCACTTGCGCGTCCCCGGATCCACGCCGAGTACGCTCATCCGTGCAGCGGCTCGATCGAGGCGGCGAGCGAGAACAGCTGCGAGTGCGGGTAGAGATCGCCCTCCGAGCGCGCGACGAAGCGATACGTGCCGTGCAGCTTCGCGAGCTTCGCGAGCGCCGCTTCGACCGTGCGCGGATCGAAGCCGCTGGGCGGACCGAAGAACGGGTACGGAAATCCGGCCGACGCGAGCGCCACGACGATCCGGTGCTGGAGCTCGTTGTACGCGGGCGGCGCCAACGGACGGCCGCCCTCGACCTCGATCGACGCGATCTCTTGGTGGTTGGAAAACAGCTTTCGGTCGGGCCACGAAGCGAAGGTGAACGAGATCGTCTCGCCGCGGAACAAGTTCTGCGCGGCGATCGGCAGCAGCAAGAGCGGGATGTTGCCCTCGCCGACGTGCGACCAGTTCTCGTGGAACTGCCGCAGCAGCTCGAGCAGGTTCACCTGCACCTGCGGGTCGGCAGAGGTCTTGTGATCGGGCTGTAACCCGTACCGGGCGGCGACCTGGTTCGCGGCGTGGATCGTCTGGTCGAAATACGCCTCGAACACGCGCATCTGGTCCTCTTCGGG
>JBEKAU010000258.1:0-6815 GCA_050015755.1 Vulcanimicrobiaceae bacterium
CGACGACGTTTCCGCGCGACGGTTTCTACGTCGCGCGCTTGCCGGTGCCCGGCCTACGCGCGGTCGTCATCGACGACGTCGTGTGGGCGCCGCGTTTTCGTCCGTGCAGCGGAAGTCGCGAGGATGCTGCGCGCGTGCTCGCCGAGTTGCGCGCGGCGTTACCGCTGCACGGAGAACGCGCCTGGGTGCTCATGCACATCCCGCCCGGGATCGACACCTACTCGACGATCCAGCTCGCGCATGAATTCCTCATCGTCCCGTTGCTCGATCCGGCGCCGCGCACCGAGGCGGTCAACCTGCTCGAACAGCCCGAGCGCAACGTTGCGCTGGTCCTGACCGGACACGTCCACCGCTTCTCGTTTCGCATCTTCGAGCACCCCGGCGAGGCGGTCGCGCTGATGACGATTCCGGCGATCTCGCCGATCTACGGCAATACGCCGAGCTTCTTGACCGGTGATGTCGGGGCCGACGGGACGCTCATCGCCGCCGAGGAGCACGCGCTGGTCGATGGTGCCTGGCAGAATATCGGTGGAACGCGCACGCTCGGCATGCGACGCGTCGACCCGCAGGCGATCGGGTCGTTCGACGAGCGACTCGGCGGGGATGCCGCGCTACGCGCGGCGTGGTCGCGGCTTTACAACGGCGCCGCGCACCCGGAGATCACCGAGCGCAACTGGCGCGGTTACCATTGCGCGACGTTCTCCACGACGGCGCGCGCATTCCGCGAATGCCTCGGCGTAGGCGGCTTCGGCATCTTCACTAGCTTGGGGATCGTCGTCGCGGCCGCCGGACTGGCGCTGCTCGCCGGGTTGGCGAGCGGCGTCGTCCTGCTGCTGCGGCGCGCGCGGGGCGTCAGCGCTCGGTGAGCGCTTCGCGCACGATGCGGTCCTGTTCGACCGCGTGCGCGCCGGCGTACCCTTCCGAGGGGCTGGCGCGGTAAGGGCGCCCGATGTAGTCGATGTCGAGCAGACCCAGCGGAAGCTTCTCGACCAGCCGCCGACGGACGTGGGCGCGCGCGCCCATGTTCTTCGGTTCTTCCTGCACCCAGATCGCCTGCTTCGCGCTCGGATAGCTGGCGATCAGGTTCACGACCTCGGCGATCGGGAACGGCGAGAGCATCTCGACGCGGACGATCGCGGTCTTCGTCGTCTGCGCGTAGAGCGGGCTCGCGATCAAGTCGTAGTAGATGTGCCCGCTGCACAGCAGCACGCGCTCGACCTTCGACTTGTCGGCATTGGCGAAGCGCGGATCGTCGATCGCCTCGCGGAACGTGCCGTCGACGAGATCGTCGAGCGTGCCGTACGCAGCGCGATTGCGCAGCAGCGACTTCGGCGTCATGACCACCAGCGGGTAGGCCTGCTCAGCCTTCGCCTGCGCCCGCAGCAGGTGGAAGTACTGCGCCGCGGTCGAGCAATTCGCGACCCGGATGTTGCCCTCGGCCGAGAGCTGCAGGAAGCGTTCGAGCCGCGCGCTCGAGTGTTCGGGGCCGGCGCCTTCGTAGCCGTGCGGCAGCAACAGCGTCAGCCGCGTCGACTGACCCCACTTGGCCGCACCGGCCGCGATGAATTGGTCGATGATGATCTGCGCGCCGTTGTTGAAGTCGCCGAACTGCGCTTCCCACAACACCAGCGCCTCCGGCGTCTCGATGCCGTAGCCGTACTCGAAGCCCAGGCACGCGTACTCGGAGAGCGGCGAGTTGTAGATCTCGAAGGACGCCTTGGCGTCGATGAGGTGCTGCAGCGGGACGTACTTCTCGTTGGTGCGCGCGTCGTGGAGGACGGCGTGGCGGTGCGAGAACGTGCCGCGCTCGGTGTCCTGACCGCTGATGCGGATCGGAATCCCCTCGCTGATCAGCGAGGCGAAGGCGAGCGCTTCGGCCGTTCCCCAATCGACTTCGCCGCTCTCGCGCAAGGCCTGCGAGCGCTTCTGGAACTGTGAGAGGAGCTTCTTGTTGGGGGTGAAGCCGTCGGGATAGGAGACGACCGCGTCGCTCCAGCGCAGCAGCTTGCCGCGCTCGACTTGGGTCGCCGGCACCGCTTGCGCGCCGTTGGTGCGCCCGTTGCCGGTATGCTCTTCCTTGTACGCGCCGCTCTTGACGTTCTTGTGCGCCTCGGAGATGCGGGCGGTCGCGGCGTCCTGCATCTCCTTGGCCTGGTCGTTGGTCAGGACGACGACGTCGCGCCCGAACTTGCGGCGATAATCGATCGCGAGGTGCACGGCCGCGATGCACGCGTCGACGTCGTCGGCGTTGACGTGCACGATCGGCAGGTCGTAGCCCTTGGCGAGGTCCGAGGCGTAGCGGGTCGAGCGCGCTTCCGACGGATCGGTCGTGAACCCGACCTGGTTGTTCGAGATGATGTGGATCGTGCCGCCGGTGGCGTAGCCGGCAAGGCCCTGCAGGTTGAGGACCTCGGCGACGATCCCTTGGGCCGCGAACGCCGCGTCCCCGTGGATGAGGATCGGCGCCGCGATCTCGACGTCGCGGGTCGGCGGGTTGACGTGATGGTCGGTCTGCAGCGCGCGCGTCATCCCCTCGACGACGCCGTCGACGGCCTCGAGGTGCGAGGGGTTGTGCGCCAACTCGACGGTGATCTGCGTGCCGACCGGCGTCGTGTACGTCCCGGTGGCGCCGTGGTGGTACTTGACGTCGCCGGTCACGTCGTCCGCGACCGAACCGGGCGCCTGGATCTCCGCGCGCACGGCGGCGTTCTCGAACTCGGAGAGCAGCTCTTCGTACGGACGGTTGACGACGTGCGCGATCGTCGAGAGGCGGCCGCGGTGCGCCATCCCGATGACGACGGTCTTGGTGCCGTCCTCGGCGAGCATCGAGATCGTCTCTTCCAGCATCGGGACCATCACGTCGAGGCCTTCGATCGAGAAGGTCTTCTGCGACATGAACTGCTTGCGGAAGAAGCGCTCCATCGTCTCGACCTTGGTCAAACGCTGGAGCACTTGGACGCGGCGCTGGGGCGTGAGCGGCCGGCGATGCATCCCCGTCTCGATGTACTCGCGCAGCCACTCGCGTTGCTGCGTGTTCGAGATGTGCTCGATCTCGTAGGCGATCGTCGAGCTATACGTCTCTTTGAGCTTCGGCAAGACGTCGGCGAGCGTGTTGCCCGGCACCTTGACGCGCAGCACCGAAGCCGGGATCGCGCGCATCATCGCGGAGGTGAGGCCGTAGGTGGCGGGATCGAGTGAGGGATCTTCGGGCGGCGTCGTCCCGAGCGGATCGAGCGAGGCACCCAGGTGGCCGTGCCGGCGATACGCCGAGACGATCGCCATCCCGGCCGCAATCGCGCGCAGCATCTCTTCCGAGGGGACACCGGCCAGTTCGCCGATCGGCGCGACGGCTTCGCGGGCCGGCGTCGGGGCCGTGCCGTTGGCGCTGGTCGCGGTCCCGCGGATCGCCGCGTTCACGCCGAGCTGCGCGAAGAGTGTCTCGTAGAAGTTGTCGGCGCCCGCCAAGAGTTCTTCGATGCGGCGCAGGAACTCGCCCGACTGCGCACCTTGGATGACGCGGTGGTCGTAGGTCGAGGTCATCGTCATGACCTTTTCGACCCCGAGCTGCTCGAGCGTCGCGCGCGGCGCGTGGGCGAAGCCCGGCGGGAAGGTGATGGCGCCGGTCGCGATGATGCAGCCTTGGCCGATCATCAAACGCGGCACCGATGCGACGGTACCGATGCCGCCCGGATTGGTCAGCGTGAACGTCGCGCCGGTCTGCTCGTCGACCGAGAGTTTGTTGTCGCGTGCTTTCGCGACCAGCTCTTCGTACTGCGTGCGGAACGCGCTGAAGTCGAGCGCGGCCGCGTTCTTGAGGACCGGCACGACCAGGAAGCGCGAACCGTCCTTCTTCTGCGCGTCGACCGCCAGGCCGAGATGGACACCGGCTTCGATGCGCTGCGGCTTGCCGTCGACGCGGCGGAACGACGCCGTCATGCCGGGCTGCTCGCTCGCGGCGCGCGCGAGCGCGAACGCGATGATGTGGGTGAACGAGATCTTCTCGCTGCGGTTGGCCTGCTTGAGCGCCGTGTTCAGCTCGGCGCGGCGCTGCTCGAGCGTGCCGACGTGCAAGGTACGGAACGAGGTCGCGACCGGGATCGTCAGGGACTGGTCCATGTAGGACGCGAGCGTCGCGACGGACCCCTTGAGGTCGACGACCTTCGTCTCGGCCGCGAGCGGCGGATACTGGATCGCCGGCGGCGCCGACGCGGAACCGAGGCCACCCGAGAACGCGATCTTGCCGGAGGCGACGGCGGCCTCGACGTCTTCGCGCAAGACCAAGCCATCCGGCCCGGTCCCGTGCAGCTTCGCGGGGTCGATGTGCAGCCGCTCGACGAGCCGCCGCGCGTGGTGCGAGAGGACCCCGCCCGCCTTTCCGTTTCCGTCAGCGCGCTCGGCCGGCGGACTCGCCGACCCGGCGGCCCCGTAGCTGCTCGGAGTCACCAGCTCGGGTTCGCTCGGCTTCGCGACCGGCTTGGCAGCCGGCGCAGCCGCTCCGCCCGCGGGCTTGGAGGCGGTGGTGTCGATTTCAGCGAGCAGCGAGCCGACCGGGATCGTCGCGCCTTCGTCGCCGTGGAGTGCCGTGATCACCCCACTGGCGGTCGAGGGGACCTCCACGTCGACCTTGTCGGTCGTCACGTCGACGATCGTGTCGCCCTCGTCGACCCAATCACCGACCTTCTTGCGCCACTCGACGATCGAGCCTTCGCTGACCGACTCGCCCATCTCGGGCAGGGTGACGTTCACGAGCGTTTGCACTGCGGTTGGAATTCTCCGAAAATCTCGCGGGGACCGGTGCTCCTTCGGGCTCGCCCGAAGCGTCGGCCTGCACCCCCGAAACACATCATACGAGCCCGCGCGCCGGATGGGAAATACGGCCCGCCGATAGGAGCTATCGGAACCTGCCGCTCTCTTGCTCTGTAGAGGTGGAAAGGTCCCTACCCTTTTCCCGATCGGCTCCAGTACCCGACGAAGCGCGCGGCGAACGACCTGCGCGGTGGAGCTTCGCGATCTGCGCTCGTTCGTGGCCGTGGCGCATCAGCGCAACTTCAGCCGCGCGGCCGAGACGCTGCACGTCTCGCAACCGGCGCTCAGCGAACAGATCCGGCGTCTCGAGGACGAGCTGGGCGCGGTGCTGTTCGAACGCACCAGCCGCGGCGCGACGCTGACCGACGCCGGCGCGGCGTTCTTGCCGCAGGCGCGTGCGGTGCTGGCGCAAGCGGATCTGGCCGTCGAGGCGGTGCGGCTGATCGCGCGCGGTCTGGCCGGAACGCTGACGCTGGCCTTCATCGACTCGGCAGCACTCGGATTGCTGCCGGGGTTGATCCGCCGCTTCACCGCGCGTCACCCGGAAGTGAAGCTGCGCCTGCGCGAACTCGGTACGCGCTCGCAACTCGAAGCGCTCGAAGTCGGCGAGATCGACGTCGGGATCGTGCGCGGTCCGGTGTGGAACGCCGGCGTCACCGGCGTCACGCTCGCCACGGAACCGCTGCTCGTCGCACTCTCCGCGCAGCATCCGCTCGCGCAACACGAGACGATCGCGGTCGCGGCGCTGCGTGACGAAGGGTTCATCACCTTTCCCGCCGATCGTGGTGCGGGCTTGTACGAAGAGACGGTGCGCTTGTGTCATGAAGCCGGTTTCGATCCGCGCGTCGTGCAAGAGGCGAGCGAGATCGCGACGATCTGCGCGCTCGCCGCGGCCGGTTTGGGGATCGCGGTCATTCCCGCATCCGCTAGTGCTATCGTGCTCGATGGACTCGTGCATCGCCCGATTGCCGATCCGAGTGCGCACCTGGAACGATGGGCCGTGTGGCGCGAAGGACCCTCGGCACTCGTACGTGCATTCGCCGAGACCCTCGAAGCCTGACGAAGCGCTCGCCTGCGTCACGGTGCGCACGGATTGCGAGCGTTTGCTCGGTGTGTGTGACCGCGTGATATGGGTACCACCGCGACACCATGAGCACGCACCTCTCTCAAGCACTCCACCTGGCCCGCCCGGCTGCTCTGGGCATCGCACTCTTTGCTGCCGGCGGCGCAATGGCCGTCGCGCAGGACCAACCCGCGAACACCGCGCCAGGCGGCTACAACACCTTCGATCCCACGCTGACCAACATCGACGCGTGGGTTCCGGCGTGGGACGCCGGAACGTACGATCGGCACCACATCCTCATCGGCACGGTCGCGAACAGCCAGCCGTACCGCCTTCTCCTCTCACCGGAAGATCCTGACGGTCACGCGATGATGGTCGACCTCAAGAACGGTACCGTCATCCGTCCGGAAGGCACGACCCTGATCGCCGGGATGCGCGTCGCGGTCCTGGGCTACTGGAGCAAGGGCACCTTCATCGCCAACCGCGTGATCCTGCGCGGGTCATAGTCCGAACACCCTTCCCGAACGAACGAACCACAGCACCTCTGAACGCTCTCGCTCCGGCGAGGGCGTTCTGCGTTCGTCGTCGCACTCTCGCGGCGTGAGCGCCGACCTCGTCCTCGAAGGCAGCGTCGTTCGGCTCGAGCCGCTCGGCATGCAGCACGTCGCCGGGCTCGTGCGTGCCGCCGCCGTCGATCCGTCGATCTATCGCTGGAGTCCGGTGCCGCGCGACGCCGACGAGGCGGCGCGGTACGTCGCAACGGCGCTCGCCTGGCGTGACGAGGGCACCGCGGTTCCGTACGCGATCGTGCGCCGCGCGGACGAGTGCGTCATCGGCTCGTCGCGCTTCTTCGAATTGACGCGCTGGGCGTGGCCGGCCGGCCATCCCGCGTTCGGCCGCGCCGAACCCGATGTCGGCGAGATCGGGTACACCTGGGACGCCGCCG
>JBEKAU010000259.1:0-4767 GCA_050015755.1 Vulcanimicrobiaceae bacterium
GACGTACGGCGTCGTCTCGACCTGCCGCAGCGCGGTCGCGAAGGTGCGCAGCGCCTTGCGGCGGGTGGCGTCGTACGTCCACAACCAGGCGACGTCGAGGTGCGCGTGACCGAACACCGGGACGTCGATCGCGTGCGCACCGTTGTTCGTCGCGGGCGCCGGCGCGATCGCCAGCGTACGGGCGGGACGCTGCGCGGCGCGCGCGAGCATCCAGCGCCAGCGCACGCCGTCGCCGGCCGGCAAACCACTGGTCGGAATCGAACGACGCTCGACCTCGAGCGTCACCTCGTGATCGCCGGGCAGCGGCGCGAGCGCGATCGTCGCGTGCTGGACGTCGAACGCGCCGCGTACGACGCCGTCGACACGCAGCAACGCACCGGTCCGGGTGTGATAGGTCAGGTGCAGGGGCCCCTCGGGAAAGCGCGCCGCCGCGGCAAGCGTGACCGTCGCCTCACTCTCGGCCCGCACGTCGAGCCGAACGTCCATTAGCTCAAGACCGCGTGCAGCAGATCGTTTCGGGTCGAACAGTTCGCCTGCGCCGCGTTGCCTCCGTCGAGCACGTAACGGAACGTCACGTCGAGCGGGTCGTGATGCTTGGCATGCGGGAACTGAATGCGGAATGCGGCGGGATACGATTGGCTCGGTCCGAGCGGCGGGACCGGCTGCGTGCCCAGCACGGCACCGCGTTGCACGATCTCCAAGTGCTGGCGCGTCTGGCGCGGCTGACCGACGGCGCCGTCGTTGCGCACGTCGACGGTCACGATCACGTTGTCGAAGCCGCGGTTGACCGCCCGGACGACCTGCAGCTTCGGGTTGGCGACGAGCAGGTCGGCACACGGCGCCGCGGTACCGGCGAGGACCGCACCCAAGACGAAGGAGAGCATCGCTGTGTTGCCTGTCGCACGGAACCGGCGCGTTCCTGCGTCGTTCCGGCGGGATACGCTCGGCAACCTACTCTCGCTCTGCCGCGTCAGGCTTCGCCGTCGAAGTAGTCGAGCTGCGGGCTGGCGCGAACCAGCGTGTCGGTCCCTTCGACGAGTACCTTGTCGGAGTCGGGATAGAAGCAGACGTCGAGCGGCGAGGAGTTCGCGATCATCAGCACGAGCACGTCGTCCTTGCCGTCGTTCCACAGCCGGTGCGCGCCGGTCGGCGTGGTTGGAAACGCGACCAGATCGCCCTCGCGCAGCGCGAACGTTCCTTGCGGCGTGCGCAGCGTCGGCTTTCCGCGCAAGACGACGAACAGTTCCTCTTCGGCCACGTGCCAATGCAACGGCGCCGAGTGGACGCCCGGCGGAATTCGCCGCAGTGCATAGCCGAGCCGCTCCGCCCCGAGCAGTTGCCCCGCGTCCGCGGTGAGCTCGCCCACGAACGGTGCCGGGTCCTCAGCTCGCAGGGAGAAGCGCAGCTCGTCGACGTTGACCCGGAACGTCGCGACCCCGCTGCGCGCGGCAAACATCGCGTTGAGCGTCTCGTAGGCGTTGCCGAACACGCACGCGCCGTCGCCGACGAGCAGGTGCTTCGGCTTGACCGCACGCAGCCGCCGCAGGGAGAGCAGCGCGCGCGCCGGATCCGCGAGTTTGGCATCGGGCATCAATGACAGTGCGCCGGCGGGCGTCCCCCAGATCGCATCGCCGACGATCGCCGCGCTCCGCCAGGGGTCGAACAGCGCGATCTCGCCCGGCGTCTTGAGTCCGTCGAAGCCGAGCACTCGCCAACCGTGGACCAGGTCCTCCGGGGCGATCGTCGCGTCGGGCGGCCGCTGCAGCTCGGGCGCGTCGAGCGCCGGGGCGAGAATGCGCGCGCCGGTCGCAGCAGCGACGGCGGCGCTGCTGCGCTCGTGATCGCGGTTGGTGACGATGACCGCCGCGACGCCGCGCGCCGCCAGCTCCGTGAGCAGCGCGTCGTCGGGATCGATCGGATCGACGACGAGATTTCCCTCGTTCGTTTCGACGAAGAAGCCGTTGAAATCGAGGTTGCGATCCGGCTGCCACCGTGACCACGTCCAAACCCCGGGGACCACCGTTTGCCGCATGCCGGGTGTTCCGACGTCAGGCGCCACCGCTCCTCATGGCGCGGGAAACTCCGCGGCATGCTTGACCAAGGCAATGAACCGGTAGACGGCGTGGACGAATTTGCCGTACGGCGCGGTGGCGAACACCCCGGCGACCGCGCCGAGGTGGACGACCAGCAGCGTGCCCATCGCCGCCGTCGCGCGCAGCGCGAGGAGCGCCAGGCCGGTGAGAGCGACGATCTCGAGCAGCACCTGGAACGCGTCGTCGAGGGCGAGCAGGCGCGGTGCGGTCGGGGCCGCATCGCTGCGCCGCTTCACGACGAACAGGCCGGCGGCGCCGACGGCGATCGCAATCCCGCCGAGCGTGCCGAGCACCACCGGCGGGCTCCACAGCGGATACGGTGGAAGACGGTGCAGCAGTTCTTGGCCGATCGCCGCCAGCGTCGTCGCGGCGAGATCCGCCAGCACGCCCCAGAAGACGAACCCGTGGAAGACGCGGCGGCGGCTGGAACCGCGACCCTCGTCGTAGCAGCCGACGCCGCCGCCGCGCAGATAGGTCAGCGCGAGCGCCTCGTGCAGCGCCGTGCGCAGCGTCGTCGCGGTCACGAACGGAACGCCACCGCCGATGTCGCGGGCATACGCACGCGCGGCGATCGTGACCGCGACCAGGCCGGCCACGAACAGCGCGAACGCACCGACGAGGATCGCCGCGTCCGGGAGCACGCGATAGAACGCGCCGGGGCCGCCTTGCGGTGTCCACAGCGCGGCGGCACCTACGGTGAGCAGCACCGCGCACAGCACGAGCACGATCCCGCCCAGGACCGCCGCTGCGGCGATGCGGGCCGGCGAACGGAACGCGCCCGCGAGCACGCGCGGCCACGCGTAGTGCGCGTACGTCTCTGCCCGGGCATCGGCGAGGACCGCCGGGATGTTGATCGCGTAGGCGTGCGGCGGTGTGAACATGCACGCGTCGTAACACATGCGGCAATCGTGACAGAGGTTCGCGAGGTAGGCGACATCGCCGTCGGTGATCGCCGTGCGGAGCTGCGCCGCGCCGAACATTGCGCAGAAGCCCTCGCAGTAGCGGCACGCGTTGCACACCAGGAGCTGACGGTCGAGCTCGGCGGTCAGGTCAATCTCGTGCACGGCGCGCAGCCTCCGTCCCGGCGATGCGGCCGAAGACCGAGCCGATCGTGAGTCCGAATCCCGCCAGGTAGCCGCGGGTCAGGATGTTCCCGGCCATGCACTCCCCGGCCGCAAAGAGGTTCGCGAACGGCGTGCCGTGCTCGCCGATCACCCGCGCGTCCGCGTCGACCGCGACGCCCAGATAGGTGAAGGTGACGCCCGGCCGCAGCGGATAGCCGAAGAACGGCGGCGTGTCGATGCGCTGCGCCCAGTTGGATTTCGGCGGCGCGAGGCCCCTCGTCGCGCAACCGTCGAGTTCGCCGAGGCGCACCGCGGCGTCGGCGGACACGGCCGCGTTGAACGTCGCGACCGTGTGCTCGAGCGCCGAGGGTTCCAGGCCGAGTTGCGTTGCCAGCGCGGCGATCGAGTCGGCACGTTCCGGGCGGTGCGAGGACGGGATGAACCGCCCGGCCACCTTCGCGTCGAAGACGGCGTACGCGGCCTGCCCGGGCAGCTCGGCGATCAGCTTGCCCCAGATGGCGTAGCGCTTCGGCCACAGGTCTTCGCCCTCGTCGTAGAACCGTTGCGCGCGGCCGTCGACGGCGATCCCGAACGGGATCGCATCGATGCGGGTCACGATCCCGCCGTCGAAGCGCGGCGCACGCGCGTCGACCGCGACGCAGTGCAAGCCACGCGGGTCGCCGATCCGCTGCGCGCCGACATCGTACATTGCGCGCAACGCGAGACCGGTGTTGTGCGGTGTCCCGCGAATCGTGAAGTTCGCGGCGGCCTCGCCCCAGTACTCGGCCAGCCAGGCGACGTCCGCCTCGAATCCACCCGCGGCGACGACGACCGCGCCCGCCGCAATCCGCTCTTCGCGCCCATCGCGCTCGACGACGACCGCGTCGACCTGCTCGCCGCTGCACGCCAAACCACGCACGGTCGTCTCGTACGCGACCTCGACACCAAGCCGCTGCGCGGTATCGTAGTAGGTGTTCACCATCTGCTTTCCGCCGCCCAGGAAGAAGCCGTTGGTGCGCCCGAGGTGCAGCGATCCGGTCAGCGGCGCTTGCCAGTGCACGCCTTGCTCGGTCATCCACGCCGCCAGCGTCGTCGACGCGGCAATCGTCAGCCGCGCGAGCCGTTCGTTCGTCTCGCCGCCGGTGACCCGAAGCAGATCGGCGTAGAGTTCGTCCTCCGGGTACACGCCGGTCGCGGCCAGATTCGGCGCAGCGTGTGCGAAGCGGACGTCGCGGGTGTGGCGCGTGTTGCCCCCGCGTAGATGCGTCGGCGCACGTTCCAGCAGCAGGACGCTCGCGCCGGCACGCCGCGCGGCGATCGCTGCGCACAGCGCGGCGTTCCCACCTCCGCACACCACCACGTCGACCGACGACATGCCTGCGGGTGCGCCGCCCGTAGTTCAGGCGCCTTTCACGAGCCCGTCGTCTGACGCAGCGGGACCGTCGCTCCCGTTTCCGTCCGGCGCTTGACCCAGGTGTCGTGCTGCTTGGGGCCGGGCGGGCCGTTCTTGAGACCGTCGGCGCCGGCCAACGAGCCCCAGCCCGTCACGCGCATGTTCGCGCCCCACAGTCCGTTGTAGTTCACCCATGGGGTCGAGTCGTCGATCAGCA
>JBEKAU010000260.1:0-4760 GCA_050015755.1 Vulcanimicrobiaceae bacterium
CATCGTCGGCTGGTTCGATCACTGGATGCGCTGACTGAAACGCTAAGGGGCCTACCAGCCTCCGGCGCGAACATGATGCGCGACCGATGATGCTCCGTCGTCTCATGACGGTCGTCTTTTTTGCCGCCGTTGTCTTCGCGTCCGCACTCACCGCCTCGGCCTCCCCGGGGGTGACGACGCTGCACGCCACCGGGCACGCCGCCTTCGTCGTCGGGCCGCCCGACGTCCGGCTGATGCGGGTGACGATCGCGGGCCGCAGGTCGCTCGCCGGATCGGCGATGCCGGTCGGGTCGAGCCGACTGGGGCACGTGGTCCCCGCAGTCCCCGTCCCGGCGTCGGTCCCCGCGGGGACGCCGATCCTGGTCGAGGTCGTCCCGGCCGGCGCGGGCGCGCCGCAGCTGCTCACCGACGATCCGACCTACGATACTGCCATCGACGCGTCGCGTTGGAGCGGGGTCGTGATCGGCGTCCTGCTCGCGGTCCTGTTGCTGCAGATCGCGATGTACGCGTTCACGCGCGACCCCAGCATCCCGTTCTTCGTCGGCGTCGTCGCGACGTTCGCGGCGATCGAGCTGCTGCGCGAGCACGTGATCACCTTCGAGCCCGCGCTCCCGCCGCTGGTGGGCGTCATGCTGCTCGACATCGTCAACGGACTGTGCGACATCGCGTTCACGGTCGTCTACCTACGGCTGTGGCGCGATGCGCGCAAACTGTTCTGGGTGCTGACGCTCGGCGTGACGCCGACGACGATCCTCGCGATCGCGGCCGTCGCGATCCCGGCGCTCCACCCCGTCGTCGAGCCGATCCGGGCCTTCTGCCTGTGCTTCGGAATCGCGGTGCTGCTGGCCGTCACGGCGGCCCGCATGCGCGCGTTCCCGCCCGCCCGCTACCTCTTCGTCGCGCTCGGCATGCTCGCGCTCAACCTCGTCTATCGTCTGGCGCGCGACATGACGAACTTCGGGATGCCACAGCTCGACCATTGGTTCTTCGAGGTCTCCGAAGTCTGCGACGTCATGATCTTCGGGCTCGCGGTCATCGGCCGCTCGCGCTACCTGGTGCGCGAACGGCGCATCCTCGAGCACCAGCTGGACGAGGCGACGCACGCCGCCGAGCATGACGTCCTCACCGGTGCGCTCAACCGTCGCGGCCTCATGCGCGCGGTGCGCACGATGACGTCCGGAACGCTCTTCTTCCTCGACCTGGACGGGTTCAAAGCCATCAACGATCGGTACGGCCACGCGACCGGCGATGAGGTCCTGCGCTCGGTCGTCGCGCTTTTGTACGAGGTCGCCGGCGACGATGCGATCGTCGCCCGGGTGGGCGGCGATGAGTTCGTGGTCGTCGTCGCCGGCGAGGGGCGGCCGGAGGCCGAGCGGCTCGCGGGCCTGATCGGCGGGGCCTTCGCACAGCGGCCCGGCGAGCGCCGCGGCACGGCGGTCAGCGCGTCGGTCGGCTACGCGCCGCTGAGCGGGCTGACGCTCGAGAACGCCATGCGCATCGCCGACACCAACGCCTACCGGGCCAAGACGCTCAGCCAAACCGTGGCGGTCGACCCAGCCTAGCCGGGTGGGTCCGGGGAGCCCCGCGCCGAACCTCCCCGCTACGTCGATGTCTCGGCTTTTCCTCGCGGCGATCGTTTTGATCGGCGCGGCCTTCGTCGTTTCGCCCCCTGCCGACGCCGCTGCTCCCGCCGGCGTCACGGTGCTGCACGCGACGGGAAGGCCGTCGATCGCCATCGGGCCGCCCCGCGCGCAGCACATGACCGTCACCGTCGGGGCATTCCGCGGTGAGGCAGGCCTGGCCCGGCCGGTGGGTGACGGTCCGCTCGGGCACGCCGTCATCTCCGTCCCCGTGCCCGCCGGTATCGCCGCGGGCACGCCGATCGTGGTCCGGGTCGAACCGGCTGACGCCGGGACGCCCTATCTGCTCGCCGAGGACCCCGCGGTCGATACGGCGATCGCCGGATCGCGCGCGGCGGGGATCGTGCTCGGCATCCTCTTCGCGATGCTGTGCCTCCAGCTCGCCGGGTACGTCGTTACGCGCGATTCGAGCATCCCCTGGTACGCCGCGTTCGTCGCGAGCCTGATTGTGATCGAGCTCTTCCGTGACGGCGCGCTGCCCGGTCTCGAAGTCCCCTCGCTGGTGACCTTGGCGCTGATCGACATCGTCAACGGCGTCTGCGCGATCGGCTTCATCTTCGTCTATCTCCAGCTCTGGGAGCAGGCGCAGCGGTTGTTCTGGGCGCTCGTCGTCGCCTTGGCCGCCCTGGCGGCGATCAATCTGACGTTCGCGTTGCAGCCGGTGCTGCACGGCGCGGTCGAGAGTGTCCGCTCGCCGGTGCTCTTGGCGGGGACGATCATCCTCTTGGTCGGGATCCTGTTGCGCATGCGCGACTACCCGCCGGCACGCTTCCTGCTGGCCGCGCAAGCGATGCTTTTCCTGAGCGTGGCGTACCGCGTCGTGCGGACCTTCACCCCGTACTCGGTCGTGTTTCTCGACCATTGGTACTTCGAGCTGGGGGCCGTTTTCGACGCGCTCTTCTTCGGCGTCGCGCTGATCTTGCGCGCACGCTACGTCCTGCATGCGCGTGCGCAACTCGAGGAACGGCTGGAAGACGCGACGCGCGCGGCCGAGCACGACGCGCTCACCGGCGCGCTCAACCGCCGCGGGCTGCAGGCCGCGCTCGATGAGGGGGCGCGCGGAACGTTGTTCTACATCGACCTGGACGGCTTCAAGACGATCAACGAGCGCTTCGGCCACTCGGCCGGCGACGCGGTGCTGGTCGAGGTCGCGCAGGCGATACGCACGGTCGGCGGGCCCGACGCGGTGCTCGCGCGGATCGGCGGCGATCAGTTCGTCGTCGTCATCGCCGACGAGGACCGGCCGCGCGCTGACGCGCTGGCCGAGCAGTTCACCGGCGCGATCGGCCAGATCCGGCCGGGCAACCGCCGCGCGGCCTCGCTCAGCGCGTCGATCGGCTATGCACCACTCACCGGACTGACCGTCGACAACGCGATCCGCATCGCCGACGCGAACGCGTATCGCACCAAAGCCTATAAGCAGGCGATCTCGAGCACGACCGGATGACCGTGCGTCGCGTTCTGCTCTTGCTCGTATGCGTGATGCTCATGCCGCTCGCTGCACGGGCGGCGGGCGGAACGACCGTCCTGCGCGCGCCGGGCGGCCCGGTCTTCGTCGTCGGCCCCACCAACGCCGAGCGCATGACGGTCACCGTCGGCGATCGCACGCTGCGCTCGGGACGGTTCACGCCGCTCGGACGCGCGCCGCTGGGGCACGCGGTGACGTTCGTTCCACTCGGCAGCGTTGCGGCCGGCACGCCGATCGTGGTGCGGGTCGAGCCGCCGGCGGCGGGGGCACCACGCCTGCTCACCGACGATCCGGTGATCGCCGAAGCGGTCCTCGACGCGCGCATCACCGGCATCGTGCTCGGCATCCTGATCGCCGCGCTGTTGCTCCAGATCGCCTGGTGGGTGATCGCGCGCGACGAGAGTGTCCCCATCTACGCCTTCGTCGTCGTCGTCCTGATCGTCATCGTGCTGCTGCGCGACGGGATGTTGCCGGGGACCGGCGGCGCACCCGCACTGGGATGGCTCAGCTCCCTCGACGCGCTCGCGAGCATCGTCTATCTGGCCTTCACGATCGTCTACCTGCGCCTGTGGAAGGACGCCCGCGGACTGTTCTGGATCGCGATCATCGCGATCGTCCCATCGATCGCCGTTCACCTCGCATCGGCGGCGATCCCGGCGATGCGCCCGTCGGTCGAACTGGTCCGCTCACCACTGCTGCTCTTCGAGAGCCTGGTGCTGCTCGCCATCGCCATCGTGCGCGGACGCCGCTTTCCGCCGGCGTACTACCTGCTGGCAGCACTGGTCGCGACGATGCTCTCGATCCTCTACCGCACGATCCGGGTCAGCACACCGTACGCGGATCCGGTGCTCGACCGCTGGGCGTTCGAGGCCGGCAGCACGATCGACGTCGTCGTCTTCGCGTTTGCCGTCTTCGCCCGCCAGCACTATCTCTGGCGCGAACGCAAGCTGCTCCAGACGCGGCTCGAGGAGGCGACGCACGCGGCGCAGCACGACGCGCTGACCGGCGTGCTCAACCGCCGGGGACTCAACTCGCATCTGGCGGAGCGCGATGGCGGCACGCTGCTCTACGTCGACCTCGACAACTTCAAGGAGGTCAACGACCGATTCGGGCACGCGGTCGGCGATACGGTCTTGATCGAAGTCAGCCAACTGTTGCGCGAGCATGCCGGTACGACGGCGACAATCGCTCGCATCGGCGGCGATGAGTTCGTGGTCGTGGTCGGCGAGACCGAACGCGCGACGATCGAGCAGCTCTCCGACCGGCTGTGCGATCACATCGGGCGGATGCGCATCGCCGGACGCAACCGGCTCCCGCAGTTCGGCGCGTCGATCGGCTATGCGCCGCTGGCCGGGTTGACGCTCGACAACGCGATGCGGATCGCCGACGCCAACGCCTACCGGACCAAAGCCTACAAGCGCGCCTCGCAAACCCCGCCGGCGCTCTGAAAAACGAAGAGAGCCCGGCATCGCTGCCGGGCTCTCGAGGTGCTTCACGCGGGGAGGGCTCAGAGGTCCTCGGGGTTGATCCCGCGCGGCTTGTACTGGGTGCGCGGCACCGGTGCGCTCACCGTCGCGTCACCCTCGTAGTCGCCCTCGTACTGCACCGCGTTCTCCGCCATCCGCTGGCGCTCGTACGGGCCGAGCACCTTC
>JBEKAU010000261.1:0-4752 GCA_050015755.1 Vulcanimicrobiaceae bacterium
TTCCCTACGCCCAGCGCCGGAAGAACGCGCGCACGATCGGCGTCGTCTTCGGCCAGCGCTCGCAGCTCTATTGGGACCTACCGCTGATCGAGTCGTTCGAGCTGCTGCGCGCGATCTACGGCATTTCGCCCGAGCGCTACCGCACGAACCTGGCGGCCTTCACCGAGCTGCTCGACATGGAATCGTTTCTGCGCACCCCGGTCCGCCAGCTCTCGCTCGGCCAGCGCATGCGCGGCGACTTCGCCGCCGCGATGCTGCACGACCCGAAGGTCGTCTTTCTCGACGAGCCGACGATCGGCTTGGACGTGGTGGCCAAGGAGGCGATCCGGGAATTCATCGCCCGCGTCAATCGCGAGCGCGGCACGACCTTCATCCTCACGACGCATGACCTGGCCGACGTCGAGCGGCTGTGCCGGCGCATCGTCCTGATCGACAAGGGGACGCTGGTCTACGACGGCGAGATCGAAGCGCTGCGCGATCGCTACGGCAACTTCCGCACGCTGGTCGTGCAATTGAGCGAGGACGCGCCCGAGGTCGCCGTCGAGGGCGCCGAGCTGGAATCGCGCGAAGGCGACATCGTCCGGCTGCGCTTCGACCGCCGCACGATCTCGGCCGAAGTGCTGATTCGCCGCGTCGCCGAGCACTACCGCGTGCACGACCTCTCGATCGAAGAGCCGGAACTCGAGTCGATCATCCGTCGCATCTACCTGGAAGGCTACCACGATGCGCCGGCGACGCAGGACTCGCCGTGACGCTCGGCGCGCTGCTCGCGCCGTACCTCGCCTTTGCCGGCAAGGCGTTCTCGCGCGAGGCGACCTACCGGATGGAGGTCTTCACCAACGTCGGCTCGCTGATCGTGCGGCTGTACCTGATGAAGACGGTCTGGACCGCGCTCTACGCGCAGAACGCCGCGCCGCCCGGCGTCCCGCTTCATGCGATCCTCACCTACACCGCGATCGCGCTCTTGATGTCGCTGGTGCTGGAGATCGACGGCACGCGCGCGATCCGCGACCACATCCGCGAGGGCACGATCGCGACCGACCTCATGAAGCCGATCAGCTTACCCCTCTACTTCTTCAGTGACGGCATCGGCCAGACGCTGCTGCACGCGACGCTGATCGTCCCGGCGCTCGCGATCTCGCTGCTGCTCGTCCACATCGACCTGCCGGCGCCGCCGGTCCTCGCCGCGTTCGTGCTGAGCTTCCTGCTCGGCTACCTGGTCAACTTTCTGATGAACTTCCTGATGAACTGCGTCGCGTTCTGGACACTCGAGACGTTCGCGATTCAGCTCATGGTGCGCTGGGCGAGCGACCTGCTCAGCGGTCAGATCGTGCCGCTGATCTTCTTCCCGGGCCTCTTCCAAACGGCGCTGCTCGCGCTGCCGTTCGCCGCGATCTACTCGACGCCGCTGCTGATCTACCTCGGCGACATCCCGCCCTCGGGTTACGCGGCCGCGTTCGCGCTGCAGGCCGGCTGGCTGCTCGCATTCGCCGCGCTCGCGGTCGTCGTCTGGCGCGCCGCGCAGCGCCGCGTCGTCGTTCAGGGCGGCTAGCGCGTTCGTTCGTAGAACGTGAGCTGATTGCCGAACGGGTCGAGGACGGTGACCGACTTTTCGCCCCACTCCGCCTCGACCACACCCGGCCGGCCGTAGCCATACTTCTTCGCGATGAGCTCGCGCTGCAGCTCCTCGACGCCACTGGTCTCGACGCGCACACGCGCGCCCGGACAGCCGTCGCCGTGATGCTCGCTCAGGTGCAGCGCTACATCGCCGCGCATGATCCCCATGTAGAGCGGCGCATCGTCATCGTACCGATGCTCGAACACGACCTCGAAGTCGAGGAAACCGAGATAGAACTCGCGCGCCTTCGCGATGTCGAACATCCGCAAGACCGGAACGACGCGCCCCATCGTGATTGCCATGTCGGACGCTGCGCCACCGTCATGTCGGCTCCTGCTCTGTTCGCGTCAGCTCAGGCGCACGAACTCGTCGGTCGCGTACCAGTCGACGGGTTTGTCGAGGTTGACGACGACGCTCTTCGTTTGCGTGTACTCGCGCCAGCCTTCCAGGCCGCACTCGCGGCCGAGGCCGCTGTCCTTCATGCCGCCCCAGGGAAGGGCGGGATCGACGCGGTGGTGGTCGTTGATCCAGATCGTCCCACAGTCGAGCCGATCGGCGAGGCGCAACGCGGCCGCGGTGTCGGCGGTCCAGATCGAGGCCCCCAAGCCGAACGGCACGTCGTTCGCGATCCGCACGGCGTCGGCGAGGTCGCGATACGTGATGACGACGGTGACGGGACCGAAGATCTCTTCCTGCGCGACGCGCATGCGCGGCGTGACGTCGGCGAGGATCGTCGGCTCGTAGTAGAAGCCGTTCGCGAGGGCGGGATCGTCGGGGCGCTTGCCACCGGTCGCGACGCGCGCGCCCTCGGCGACGCCGATCCTCACGTATTCCTCGCTGCGCGCGCGCTGGCGCTCGGACACGAGCGGGCCGACTTGCGTACGCTGGTCGAGCGGATCGCCCAAGCGCAGGCGCTCCACCCGCGCGACCATGTTGGCCAGCAGCGCGTCCGCCTGCGATTCGTGCACGAGGATACGCGCGCCGGCGATGCACGTCTGCCCGCTGGCGATGAAGGCTGCGAAGACCGCGCCCGCGGCGGCCGTGTCGGGGTCGGCGTCGGGCAGCACCACGACGGGCGCCTTACCGCCGAGCTCCGCGTTGCAGCGCACCAGGTTCTCACCGGCGATGCGTGCGACCGCACGGCCGGTCTCGGTGCCGCCGGTGAGGTCGAGCTTCGCCAAACGTCGCTCGCCCGCGAGCGCGGCGCCGGCCTGCGCGCCCAAGCCGGTGACGACGTTGAAGACGCCCGCCGGAATCCCCGCTTCGAGCGCGAGGCGGGCCAGCTCGATGGTGGTGAGTGGGGTGAACTCCGAGGGCTTGCAGACGACCGTGTTGCCGGCGGCCAGCGCGGGCGCCAGTTTCTTGGTGAGGATCAGCAGCGGGTGGTTCCACGGC
This sequence comes from Vulcanimicrobiaceae bacterium, assembly GCA_050015755.1. Taxonomy (GTDB): domain Bacteria; phylum Vulcanimicrobiota; class Vulcanimicrobiia; order Vulcanimicrobiales; family Vulcanimicrobiaceae; genus Vulcanimicrobium. The sequence goes on from JBEKAU010000261.1 coordinate 3,014, forward strand.
GTGAGCAGTCCGACCACGCCCAGGGGCACCCGCCGCACGACGTTGAGATACGGGCCTTCGAACGGCGTCACCGCGTCTTCCGCGGTGCGCGCGACGGCGGCGAAGTAGCGATAGAACTCCGGCAGGCGAGCAAGCTGCGCGCGCATCTCGCGCAGCGGGCGTCCCGTACAGGTCGTCTCCAGGTGCGCGAGGTCGGGCAGCGCCGCCTCGATCGCGTCGGCGAACGAGGTCAAGATGCGGAAGCGCTCGCGAACCGGCAACCCGCTCCAGCGCCCGTCGGCGAACGCGCGCTCCGCGGCGTCGACAGCCGCGGCGATCTCGGCGGCGCCGCCGGCGGCGACCTGCGCGACGAGCGCGCCGCTGGCGGGATTGCGCACCGCGAAGGTCCGCCCGTCGGCGCTCGCGACCGGTGCGCCGTCGATGACGTGCGCGGTGGTGATCACCTCGGCGAGCTGGCTCATCGTCCCTCCGGAATCACGGGCATCAGCACGAACGGTGCGTGCACGGCGTCGGCGTGCAGGATCGTCGTGCCGCCGAAGACCGCCGGCGGACGATCCAGCGGATCGTCGTGCAGAAACGGCCCACAGCCGCGCAATTCGTTCTTGAAATTCGAGAGTCGTCCCCCGCTGGGGCCGGGATATTCGTAGTCCTTCCCGCGCACCGTCAACGCGAGCCGATAGCCGGCAGGCAGCACGATCGAGGTCGGCCACAGCTCGACCTGCACCTCGACGATCTCGCCGGGGACGAGTGGTTGCGGCGCAACGTGCGTATGGTACGGGCGCTCCGGTCGCGAGAGCGCCGGGTCGAGCGCGCGATGCGAAGCGCGCAGCCATCCTTGGGCCAGCGGCGTGTGGGGATCGATCGCGCCTTGGAAGACGACTTCCTCACCGCCCGGCGCGAAGGCGCGCAGAATGACGAACAGGTCGGCATCGCTGGTCGACGAGGAGAGGTACAGCGTCGCGGCCAGTGGGCCGGTCAGCTCCGTCTCATACGCCAGCGGCGCCCCGACGAACGTGACGCCCTCGCCGAGGGCGTCGAAGGCCAGGCTCGTCGCCACCTCCGAGGGAGCGTCGTCCAGCGTGCGGCCGGCGAGATCGAGGTAGGCGCGCGTCCAGCGTGTGCGCGCGAGCGGCCACTCGTGCTCCGCCCGCTGCACGAAGCGGTCCAGGTGACGCACCTGCAGCTGCACCGGGGGCTGATCGTCCCACGCCGCGTCGTCGCCCTTGAGGTAACACGCGAAGAAGCGCTTCTGCAGCGCGACGCCGTAGGCGGTGTAGAACTCGGTCCAGTGCTCGATCCCGTGGACCTCGAGAAACTTCTCGCGCGACGCGGCACGGGTGTACGCCTCGAAGTTGCCGCGCGGATGCAGGCCCTGGCCGCCCCAGTTGGCGGCCGTGAGCAGCGGTACCCTCACGCGCGACCAGTCCGGCGAACGCCCGCGATGATAGTCGTCATCGAGCGGATGCGCGCGAATCGTCGGGCCGAAGTCGACGCGATTCTCGACCAGGCGCTCCTCGTCGAGTTCGTCCTCACCGCACACCAGCGCGCCGGTGATCCGGCTGCGCGCACCGCGCGTACCGACCCCGTGCTGCACGGTCTTCACCTGCATGTCGTACCAATTGGCGGCGAACGTGCACAGGATACCGCCGTGATGGGCCACGTCGCGGTAGAAGTCGGCGGCGCCTTCCCAGGCGCAGATCGCCTTGAGCGCCGGCGGACCGGCCGCGGCCACGGACCAC